>JBQTKC010000180.1:0-3960 GCA_052386575.1 Beijerinckiaceae bacterium | reverse complement strand
GAACGCCGCTGGTAAGCTTTGGATCGTCACGCAATGTGGCATTGGGGGTGCTCCTTGACGGTGAGTCTCGACAACCCGCCCGAGTACCCCCTCTCACCGCTGACACAAACTCCCGTACATCACCTTCGCGAAGGCGGACTTGACCTGATTGCGGATCGTGCCGATGCTCACCCCGCGCATCCGGGCGATTTCCGCGAGATCGCGGCCGCTGGCGAGGGCTATTGCGACATCGGCCTCCGCTCCGGTGAGGCCAAAAACCTGACGCAGGACCGGCACGTGCGGGGCTTGCCGCGCGTTTAGGTCGTCGATCGTCAAGATGGCGCGTGCTTGCTGGAACAAGTCTTGCGCCGATCTTGCCAGCGGCGCGCCATGGACAAGGACGGGAGCCGCGCCCGGCCGGGCAAGGGCGACCGCGCCGATCGGCTCTGATTCATGCAGCGGGCCAGGCGCAATCACCGAGCCAATCAATTTTTGGAGGGCCGTGTCGCACTCACGGCCTATGGCCGTCAGCATTCCGCCGCGCACGGCAATTCTCACACCCATCATGCCCTCGGCCTTGGCGTTCATGCGCACGACTCGTCCTCTCCTATCGACAAGGATGGCGCCGCACCCGAACGCAGCGAGCACATCGATGAGGCCTTTCTGGTAACTGGTCATCACACGCATGGTCAATTGTCCGGCCCGGCGCAGGTGAGGCAGCAGGGCGCGCATCGTTACGATTTCCGATGCGGACATCGGCTCCGACCCGAGGTCGCCGGGCATGACCAAAACGAGGCTAGACAGCCCCGCGCCAGCCAATCTCATGGCGGTGCCAGTGCTGAGGTTACGCGGAGCCAAGTACTCGGCGTTGAAGGGAAGATGATCGCGCTCCCAAGGCGAGAAGACCAGCGCGTCCGTCACGATATCGTGGCCGTGCTGGAAAAGGTTCAGCATCCGCTCCAGAGCCACGTTCCTTTCCAAGAGCCAGCCGGCGCGCAGGCCTGTGTCAACGGCTTCGTCCAAGGATTCCGCGCATACTGGCATGAACCCCAAGGGCGGGGCTCCAATCAAGCCCGCCCCGCGAGCGCCGGCGGCGTCCGCAAGTTGCGCCAGAAAGCCGCGCCAGAGTTCCGGTCGTGCCGCCGCTTCATAAGCGAGATCGATGAGGGAGGCGAGCCTGGATGCGTCCAACTGTGGCACGGCGGCACAATCTCGCGACAGGGATGGCGGGAAACTTTAGCATCCGCCGGACTCGACCTGACTTATACAATTTGGGACATGCGACTAGGTCCAAGCTGCCATATATAACGAATTCGTTGTGATTATGAAATTTACATAATTTGCGTATGGGTCGGAGATGCCAAATCTTCTGCGAACGGATATTTTTGCGGTGAGAGGACGGGCGGCCGCGGCGGCTGCGGGAGACTTGCGCAGCCGCCGAAGAAAAGCAGCGGGTACCATAAGGAAAAGAAGGAAAAGATAGAAGAATAACCGCATTTGCGGAAGAGAAAGAGGGAGAGGAGATCAATAGTTATGAAAGCGGATGCGAACACCCGTTACATCACGGTATACGTAAAACATATGGTGGATGAACTCGCGGAGCTCGCCATACGCGGGATGCGTCCGCTTAAACGAACTTTTCGCGTTGGCTTCGATTGAAGCGGAAAACTGTGTACCGGTTGTCCCGGTGGCGCGGCGCCCCATTGCATCGGCCGGGGAGACGATCGAGCGTCCGGAGGCGCGCGTTTTGGCGTGGCGCCCAGTGCCGTCGACAAGATCAAGAAGGGCGCCAAGGAAGACAATGGCACGGTGACCAATCCCGATAAAATCGTCAAGATGCAGCTCGCCGCCCGCGCCGCGGCGGGGAAGCGATGACCCGCGGATAGGGCGTCGCGCCCGTTGATCAGGCAGCCAAACCATAGGCCTGGCGGCTGGTATCTGTCTTCGCGAAGACGGTCTTGACCTGATTGCGGAGCGTGCCGATGCTCACCCCGCGTATCTGGGCGACTTCCTCGATATCGCGGCCGCTGGCGAGGGCTATTGCGACATCGGCCTCCGCCGCGGTGAGGCCAAATACCTGACGCAGGATCGGCCCGTGCGGGGCTTGCCGCGCGTTTGGATCGTCGATCGTCAAGATGGCGCGTGCTTGCTGGAACATGTCTTGCGCCGATCGCGCCAGCGGCGCGCCATGGACGACGAGAGGGCGCGCGCCCGGCCGGGCAAGGGCGACCGCGCCGATCGGCTCGACGTCATGCAGCGGGCCAGGCGCAATCACCGAGCCGATCAATTTTTGGAGGGCCGTGTCGCCATCCCGGCTGGCGGCCGTAAGCATTCCGCCGCGCACGGCAATTCCCACACCCATCATAGCCTCGGCCTTGGCGTTCATGCGCAGGACCCGTCCTCTCCAGTCGAGGAGGACGGCGCCGCGCTCAAATGTGGCGAGAGCGTTTAGCAATCCTTCCTGGCGGGCCACGCCAAGTTGCAAGGCCAATTGTCCGGCCCGCTGCATGTGCGGCAACAAAGCGCGCAGCGCTTCGGTTTCCGATGCCGAAATCGGCTCCGACCCGAGGTCGGCGAGCAGGCCCAAAACGAGGCTGGATCGGCCCTCGCCCGCCAATCTCATGGCGGCACCCGTGCCGATCTTAAACGGAGCCATGAATTCGGTGTTGAAGGGAAGATGATCGAGTTCCCAGGGCGAGAAGATCATCTCCCCGGTCACGATGTCATGGCCTTGCTGGAAGGCGTTCAACATCCGCGCGAGGGCCACGTTCCTGTCCAGCAGCCAGCCCGTGCGCAGGCCTGTGTCAAGGGCTTCGTCCAAGGATTCCGAGCATACTGGCATGAACCCCAAGGACGGGCACCCTAACAAGCCGGCCCCGTGCATGCCAGCGGCATCCGAAATATCCGCCAGCAGGCCGCACCAAAGTTCGGGCCGCGCCGCCGCTTCATAAATATCGTCGATGAGGCTGGCGAGCTTTGACGCGTCGAATTTTGGCATGAGTCCAGGGCTCGGTGAATGGCCGGAATTTGTTACCCGCCGAAAATTATTTCGCGTTGGTGTCCAATTTGGGACATGCGATGGAGTCCCGGCGAACACAGTATGACAATCTAACGGCGGATGATCATTTGATGGTGATTCTCTACATGATTGTTTACCAAGCGCGGCAAGGAGGACGCTTTGCGGACGCCTGAACAGCGAGAAATTGTCACGGCTAGGGGACCCTTTCGGGGCCGGTGCCTTGGCTACGCACGAGCGGCGCCGGAACCCGCCGCGGCTCTCGATGTTCCCATCGCCGATCCCCCCTGTACCAGAAGAATGAGACGGCCGTAACTCAATAAATTGCCCGCGTCTTTAGCGTCTGGCCAAAACTTGGTTCGGGAAACAATTGTAGCAACGCGGGTCATAATATCTGTCGCATAGACGGTACCTGTAGGAGAATTGCGTTGGGCCAAATAGTATCGTTCTCACCAAGACGCGCGACGTTGGATCCGGAAACGCAATACATAGCAGTGTATGTAAAGCAAATGGCGGATGAACTCGCAGTGCTCGCGGAATACGCGGGATGCAGTAATTTGGCTTCTCTTTTCGCTTTGGCTTCACTAGAAGCGGAGACTCATGCGCCAGTCGCTCCGTTGTCGAGGTACCCCGCCGAAGCGTCAAAGAATGCGATCAACCGTCTGAAGCTGCGCAGGTTATCCGGGAAACCCGAAGCCCGCGAGGTTATTGCCGGTATCGACGCCATCGACACGATCAAGAAAGGCGCCAAGGAGGACGACGGCGCGGTGACCGCTCCCGATAAAATCGTCCAGATGCAGCTCGACTTCGACGCGGATACCGGCAAGAAATAAATCGGGCTAGGGCCTGTGTTCAGTTGAGCAAGATGATAGCGCGGGCCAGCTGAATTCCGGCGAGGAAATTTCTGGCGAGTTTGTCGTATCGCGTGGCGATGGCTCGAAAGTGTTTGAGTTTATTGAAGAAAC
>JBQTKC010000179.1:0-2342 GCA_052386575.1 Beijerinckiaceae bacterium | reverse complement strand
ACCAGAATGTAGACGGAAAATCGCCGCCGCACGGGGCATGCGCCTGCGGCATTTCGATTCACCAAACGGTTTCCCGGACAGCCCTGCGCTTGCGGGAGAAGGAGCGCGCCGTATGACACAGGCCTCTACGTCATTGCGTGCTGTTGATGAGAGTGGCATTGCCGCCCACCGCGGCGGTGTTGATCGAGACCGTTTGTTCCACACAAAAACGGGTGAGGTAATGCGGCCCGCCGGCTTTCGGCCCGGTGCCCGACAGATTGAAGCCGCCAAATGGCTGAGTGCCGACGACGGCGCCGATCATATTGCGATTGACATAGCAGTTGCCCGCCAGGCGCCGGCCCAAAATACGATCGATCGTGGCGCCGATGCGCGAATGCACGCCCAAGGTCAGCCCGAACCCGCTGGCCTCGATCGAATCGAGCAAACCGTCGAGCTCGGCCGCCTTGTAACGCACGACATGGAGAATAGGACCAAAAATCTCGCGTTTTAGATCGCCCGCGTTGGCAATTTCGAAAATGTGCGGCGCGACATAGAATCCGCCTGGCGGCGCGTGCGAAGGAATCTCGCCCGCGAAGTGGACAATCGCCGAGCTTCGCATGCACGCGATATGCGCATCAAGGTCTGCCTTGGCGGCGGCATCGATCACGGGGCCGATGTGCACTTGCGTATCGCGCGGATCGCCGATCATGAGTTCGCGCGCGGCCCCGCTAATCATCGCGATCATCTTGTCCGCGACATCGTCCTGGACGCAAAGAAGCCGGAGCGCGGAGCAGCGTTGCCCGGCCGAGCGGAACGCGGACGTGAGGACATCGTCGCATACTTGTTCGGGCAAGGCCGTCGCATCGGCGATCATGGTATTGATCCCGCCAGTCTCCGCGATCAACACGGGAATTGGCCCGTCCTTTTCGGCCAGTCCGCGATTGATATTTGTCGCCGTTTCCATCGAGCCAGTGAAAGCCACCCCCGCGATTTTCCGCAAGGCGATGAGCATTGCGCCAAGCTCGCCATCGCCCGGCAGGAGATGCAGTGCGGAGCCGGGCACGCCCGCGCGGTGGAGCATCTCGATCGCCATTGCGGCGATCAAGGGCGTCTGTTGTGCCGGTTTGGCGAGGACGCTGTTGCCGGCGGCAAGCGCCGCCGCGACCTGGCCGAGAAAGATCGACAGCGGAAAGTTCCAAGGACTGATGCAGACGAAAACGCCCCGGCCATGACATTGGAGCCGGTTGTCTTCCCCGGTCGGCCCGGGCAAGACCATCGGGACCGCAAGCAGGCGGCGCGCTTCTGCCGCGTAATAGCGGCAGAAATCGATTGCCTCCCGCCATTCCCCGATCGCATCCTCCAGCGTCTTGCCCGCCTCGGTTTGCAGCAGGCAGAGCAAGGCTGGCGCCTCTGACTCAAGGTGTTTTGCGGCACGATCGAGACAATCCGCGCGGGCCGCCGCCGGGAGGGACGACCAAAGTGCGAAACCTGCACGCGCGTCGCGCAAAACTTCCGCCAACAAGCCGGGCGTGGCCTCGCGCACAACGCCAATCCTCGACCCGTCGATCGGCGAGGCGACGGCGCGCGCGTTTCCCTCGCGCGGCACGCCGGAGACGATTGGCGCCGCCTCGCGCATCCGCGCGGATTTCGCAATTTCGCTGGTGAGGGCGGCAAGCGCATGGCGATCGCCGAATTCGATTCCGTTCGCCGTCTTGCGCGAGGGCATGTGAATATCGGCGGGCAGCGGCAGGGCCGCGCGTGCGCGGTCCTTATCGCCTATGATGGTTTGCGGCCTGACGATAAGCTCGGAACAGGGCACACGTGGATCGCCGAGGCGGGCGACGAACGAAGAGTTGGCGCCATTTTCGAGGAGACGGCGCACGAGATAGGCGAGCAGGTTTTCATGAGCGCCGACCGGCGCGTAGATCCGGCACGCAAGTTCGGGAATCTCGGATCGCAAGGCGGCGAAGAGTTCTTCGCCCATGCCGTGGAGGCGCTGGAATTCAAATCCCTCGCGATCGCCGGCAAGTTCAATGACCGTCGCGATGCTTAGCGCGTTGTGGGTCGCGAATTGGGGATAGACGATGTCTCGCATACCGAGGAGCTTTTTGGCGCACGCGAGATAATTGAGATCGGTCATCGACTTGCGTGAGAAGACGGGGTAATCGGGAAGGCTCCGCTCCTGCGCCCGCTTGATTTCCGTGTCCCAATACGCCCCTTTTACGAGCCGCAGCATCAAACGGCGATTGTAGCGGCGCGCCGCCGCGGCGGCGTACTCGATAACCCCCCGGGCGCGCGTTTGATAGGCCGGCACCGCGAGACCAAACCCCACCCAACCCCCGAGCGAGGGATCGGCCCGCCCC
>JBQTKC010000178.1:0-2498 GCA_052386575.1 Beijerinckiaceae bacterium | reverse complement strand
GGCGAATTCGAACCGGACGATTAAGTGATCTTAGGCCATAAACCAGTGAGGATTCGCCTTTTCGCGGCCGCTGGCGACGCGATTTTCGGTTCGGCCGGCGGCGGGATCGGCCAAAAAGGTAAAACTTGCACATTCCGGAATAGCAAAACGCAACAGCGGTGTGAGACAGGTTGGGAGAACAGGCAGGAAGCGCCGGGATGCCGGCGGCTCGCTTGAACCAATGTGCATAACACTCCCCTAGACCGGCGCAGGTGGCGCCGGCACCACGATCCGGACCGGAGAAGGAGAAGGGATGCTGCGCGTCTACGCCTGCCTTACCGGACAGCATGATCTCCAGCTCGTCTTGCTCGCCATTTTGATTTGCTTTGCCGCTTGCTCGACATCCGTGAAACTCTTTGTTCACGCGAACAAGGAGAAGGACCACGCGCTTCCCTGGCTGTTCGGCGCGGCCACGGCCTTCGGCGGCGGCGCGTGGGCGACCCAGGTCATTGCCGAGTTTGCCTATGAGCCGGGTTTGCGGACAAGCTATGGTGCCGGTTTGACCCTGGTTTCGTTGTTGGCCGCGATAGCGATCGCCTGGCTCGGGATGTTTGTCGCCCACCGGTACGCGGCTCCGGCGCTAGGCGGCGGCATTATCGGGGCGGGTATCGCCGCGATGCACTATATTGGGATGGCCGCGTTACGGGCGGCCGCCCACCAGCACTTGGACCTCTTTTATGTCCTGGCGTCGGTCGCAATCGGCATGACCGCCGCCGCCGCCGCGATGCGGGTCTTATCACGTAAACCAGCCTTGCGGGGCCGCCTCGCGGCCGTGGCGCTGCTCGTCTTGGCGATTGCCGGACTTCATTTCACGGGCATGGCGGCTCTCGCTCTTGTGCCCGATCCGCTGATCGCGGTTCCTGGCCATGCCATCGCCCCAATTATCCTCATCCTCGCGATCAGCACGGTAGTGGTTGTCATCGCCGGATTCTGCTCGCTTGGCGCCTTGGATGCTTATTTGGCATTGCGGACCGCGCGCGAGGCGGAGCGGCTACGGCGCAGCGAGGACCATTTGGCGCGCGCCGAGAAGAACGCCCATATCGGCAGCATCGTGCAGGATTTGCGAACCGGCGTCATCGCATGGTCCGGCGAAACCTACCGGCTCTTTGGCCTCGATCCGAATCTGCCAGCACCCGTGGGGGAAGCTTTCCTCGCGCTCTTTCACCCTGACGATCGCGCCGCGTGGGTAACAACGCAGTGGCTTGCTCACCAAGCCGCCACCGCGGGCACGCTCCGTGAAATGCCGGGCGTTTCCTCAAAGTTTCGGATAATCCAGGCCGGCGGCGCGGTGAGGCAGGTTCAGCACGAATCGGAATTGATTTTGGATCAATGTGGCGTACCGGTCCGCTGGGTTGGGACATACCGGGACGTGACCGAGGCTTATGAGGCGGAAGAATCGCTCAAATTGGCGTTCGAGGAAAATCCGGGTCCAATATGGCTCTTCGATTCCGAAACCCTGAAGTTTTTGGGGGTGAACAAGGCGGCGATCGCCCATTACGGCTATGATCGAGAGTCGTTCTTGTAGTTGACCTTGCTCGACGGTGTGCCCCAGCGCGACAGGGAGACAATCGAGCATGCCATTTCTACCAATCCAGCGGCGGACGGAAGCCCCAGCCACGTTTGGCAACATGTCAAGGCGGATGGGACGGAAATCGACGTCCTCACCTATTGGCGCAGCCTTACGTTTTGCGGCCGGCCCGCGCAGCTTGTCGCGATCACGGACGTGACGGCGAAGCACCAGGCCGAAGCGCGCATCGCCCATATGGCGCATCACGACGCGCTGACCGGTTTGCCAAACCGGGTGTTGTTTCACGAGCGCCTGGACGAAGCGCTCCTGCGCGGCCGCCGGGATGGGGAAACGCTCGCCGTTCTTTTTCTCGATCTCGATCGGTTCAAGAACGTCAACGACACCTTGGGGCACGCCGCCGGCGACAAGCTTTTGGTGGCGGTGGCGGAGCGGCTGCGCGCCTGCGTGCGCGACCGCGACCTTGCCGCCCGCCTTGGCGGCGACGAATTCGCGGTCCTGCAATTGGGGCTCGCCGGCCCGCATGAGGCGGGCGCTTTGGCCGATCGTATCGTGACGCTGTTGAGCGAGCTTTACGATATCGACGGTCAACAGGCCTTGATCGGAGCAAGCGCAGGCATCGCGCTGGCGCCGGCCGATGGCGAGACCGCAGACCAACTTCTGCGGAACGCCGACATGGCGCTCTACCAGGCCAAGGAAGACGGCCGGCGCACCTCCCGCTTTTTCGAACCCGGCATGGGGGTCAGCCTTCGCAACCACCAGACGCTGGAACGCGATTTGCGCAACGCGCTCGGTGCCGGCGAATTCGAGGTCTATTATCAGCCTCTCGTCACGCTCGAGACCGGCGTCATTTGCGGCTTCGAGGCGCTGCTTCGCTGGCACCATCCTCAGCGCGGGATGGTGGCTCCGGCGAAGTTCATTCCGCTCGCCGAGG
>JBQTKC010000177.1:0-7533 GCA_052386575.1 Beijerinckiaceae bacterium | reverse complement strand
GGACACTTATGAGGCGATCCTCGACGCCTGTTGCGACGCCTGGAATGCTTTGATGGCCAAATCCGAGATCATCACCTCAATTGGAACCAGAGAGTGGGCACAGGTCAAGACTTAAGGCGGTTGGTATCAGACGGCGCTGACACGTTCTCTACCAATGAGAGGCAACATCATTTTGAACACAGGGCACGGCCAATGGATTCGAAAATCTATCTCAATGAATTCATTCTTGAAGAGGCGGACCATTCGACAATTCTGGTCCGGCACCTCTTCGCCGGTGTGCGCTTTCTCTTTGTCATCAGGGGCCGAAGGCTCGACGGCCATATGGGGCACGCACCGCGGCACGTGGATAGGAGCGTGCAAAATCAAGCCCGAATCTTTGCGCTGCACGAAGCGCGCCTAAGAGGCTTTGTTGATTGACTTTGAGGGTCATGGAACGCGCGATAAGGCGGATTGACCAAAATTGTGCAACGGTATTTTTTGCGCTCGTCTCCACCTGTGACGATCGAGCCTGGTTCGGAGTCCCCGGCCGCATCCCTCCGCCGGCCATTCCACTTGGCTACGCCAAGCGGAACCTTTGGCCGGCTTCGCCCGACGAGGACCCGATCACCCGGCTCGCGGGCGCCATCTTGCTGGAGCAAAACGACGAATGGGCGGTGCAACGCTCCCGTTACATGACACTGGAAACTATCGCGCCTTCGAGCGATGATCCAATCGTCAGGCTGTCCGCCGTGACCGCCTGAGCAACCCGGCCAACGCCAGACATCGAGGCGATCCTCCCGCTCAAGTTACACCACGCCAGGGGACACGATCCAGACAAAACCGTCAGGCCACCGCTGTGCAAACAGATATTACCGGCAGGCATCCTCCGCCGAGAAACGCTCTTCCGGTTCCATAAGCGTTCGGGGGAGCTTTACTTCATGGTCCACAACACCATGGGTTATGGCGGGTTTTGTCAAGGCAATGGGCCTATTTGGAGAAGATTGACAATTCGTATATTAGGAACAGGGAAAAATCGGTAGATGATCGGAGTGAACATGACGAGCGAAAGCAAGTGCCCAGTAACGGGCGGGACCCGCGTACACACGAACCAGGACTGGTGGCCGAACCAGCTCAACCTTCAGATTCTCCACCAGCACTCCGCGCTGTCCAATCCGATGGGCGAGACGTTCGACTACGCCAAGGAATTCAAGAGCCTCGACCTCGATGCCGTGATCAAGGACCTGCATGCCTTGATGACGGACTCGCAGGATTGGTGGCCGGCCGACTACGGCCACTATGGCGGGCTGTTCATCCGGATGGCTTGGCATAGTGCAGGCACGTACCGTATCGGCGATGGGCGCGGCGGCGGCGGAACCGGCCAGCAGCGCTTCGCGCCCCTCAATAGCTGGCCGGATAACGCTAACCTCGACAAGGCACGCCGGCTGCTGTGGCCGGTCAAACAGAAATATGGCCGGAAACTCTCCTGGGCCGACCTTATGATTCTCGCGGGCAATGTCGCCCTCGAGTCGATGGGCTTTAAGACTTTTGGTTTCGGCGGCGGGCGCGAGGATACCTGGGAGCCTGCGCAGGACATCTACTGGGGCCCCGAAGACACATGGCTGGCGGACGGGCGCTACACCGGCGACCGCGACTTGCAGACTCCCCTCGGCGCCGTGCAAATGGGTCTGATCTACGTGAACCCGCAAGGGCCGAACGGCAACCCGGATCCGGTCGCCGCGGCGCGGGATATCCGCGAAACGTTCATGCGCATGGCGATGAACGACGAGGAAACGGTCGCGCTGATCGCTGGCGGACACTCTTTCGGAAAGACCCACGGCGCTGGCGACGCGAAACTGGTGGGCCTAGAGCCGGAAGCCGCCAGCATCGAGGAGCAGGGACTCGGATGGAGCAGCGCATGCGGCACGGGCAAAGGCGCTGACGCGATCACCGGCGGCCCGGAAGGCATCTGGACCAAGACGCCGACGAAGTGGAGTAATGACTACTTCTTGCACCTGTTCAGCTACGAATGGGAACTGACCAAGAGCCCGGCCGATGCGTATCAGTGGAAACCGAAGCATGGCGCAGGCGCCAGCACGGTGCCAGACCCGTTCGACAAGTCGAAGCGTCACGCGCCCACCATGCTCACCACGGATCTTTCCCTGCGGTATGACCCAGCATACGAAAAGATCTCGAGGCGCTTCTACGAGAAGCCGGATCAGTTCGCGGACGCATTCGCCCGGGCATGGTTCAAGCTGACGCACCGCGACATGGGCCCGATCGCGCGTTATCTCGGTCCGCTCGTTCCGAAGGAGACACTGATTTGGCAAGATCCGATCCCCGCTCTAGATCATCCGCTGATCGGTGAGCAGGACATTGCCGCTCTGAAGTCGAAAATCCTCGCGGCCGGCCTGCCCGTTTCCGAGCTCGTCTCGACGGCATGGGCGTCGGCGTCGACGTTCCGCGGGTCTGACAAGCGCGGCGGAGCGAACGGCGCGCGCATTCGCCTCGCGCCGCAAAAGGACTGGGACATCAACCAGCCGGCCCAGCTGGCGAAGGTACTGCGGACGCTCGAAGCGATCCAGAAGGAATTCAACGCCTCGCAGTCTGGCGGAAAGAAGGTCTCAATGGCCGACCTGATCGTTCTCGGCGGCTGCGCGGCGATCGAGAAAGCCGCGAAGGACGGCGGGCATGTCGTGAAGGTTCCATTCACGCCGGGACGCATGGATGCTTCGCAGGATCAAACCGACGCCAATTCCTTCGCGCCGCTCGAACCGGCGGCCGACGGGTTTCGCAACTATGTCCGCGGCAAGCAGCGCTTGTCGGCCGAGGAGCTGATAGTGGATCGAGCGCAATTGCTGACGCTGACCGCACCTGAGATGACGGTTCTCGTCGGCGGCCTGCGCGTCCTGGGCGCGAATGCCGGAAAGTCCACGCACGGCGTCTTCACCAAGCGGCCGGGGACGCTAACAAACGACTTCTTCGTCAACTTGGTCGACATGGGCATGCAATGGCAGCCGTCCGCTGGCTCTGAAGGCGTGTACGAGGGGCGCGACCGGAAGACGAACGAGGTCAAATGGACCGGCACGCGTGTCGACCTGATCTTCGGTTCGCACGCGCAGCTGCGGGCGTTGGCGGAAGTCTATGCGTGCGCGGATTCGCAGGAGAAGTTTGCGAAAGACTTCGTGGCGGCGTGGACCAAGGTGATGAACCTCGATCGCTTCGAACTCGCCTAGAAAGAACAGAAACTGGGTCACGCCACCATTGGCGTGATCTGGACGGTATAGCCGAGGCTCTGGAGGCTTTGCGCGAGCTTGGCTCCGTGGTCGAAGTAGTCCGCGCCGAGGTCTACACAGAGGGTTCCATTTTCGGCATGTGATAGGCAGCGGCGAGCATGGAGGCAGCGACGGCGGCGCAGGCCTTCTTGGCGCCGCGGCGGGAGCGCAGGCGATGGAATTGGGCCTGAAGATAGCTGCCCTTCTTGCGAGCCGCGGCCCAGGCGCACTGGATAAGTGATTGGAAGCCTGATTACCAGGCAGAGGACAGCGGTCTTGCGGGAGGGGTCTGCGTTTCCCGGAATTTTGGACGCGGGAGTTATCATGCCTCGCCGGTTTGAAACGCCGCCGCGATGAGCGCCCTTGTATAGGGCTCGCTGGGACGCTCGACAATGTCTCGCGCTGCCCCTTTCTCGATGATGTGCCCGTCCTTCATCACCGCGATCTCGTCGGCCACGGCGCGGATCACCGCGAGGTCGTGGCTGATAAAGACATACGTCAAGCCGTGTGCCTCCTGCAATTGTTCGAGCAGGGCTAAAATGCCGATTTGGACCGCGCGGTCGAGGGCAGAGGTCGGCTCGTCGAGCACGACGAGACGCGGTTTTAGGATCATCGCGCGCGCGATCGCCACCCGCTGCCGCTGCCCGCCGGACAATTCATGCGGAAAACGATGCCTGAGACCTGGTTCGAGGAGGACCTCTTCAAGCGCCAGGAACGCGCGCTTGTCGCGCTCGCGGCGGGTGATCGCAGGCTCATGTACACGAACTCCTTCGGTGACGATATCGCCGACGCGCATCAAGGGCGAGAGCGAGCCGAAGGGGTCTTGAAACACCAGCTGCATCGAGCGCCGCAACGGCCGCATCGCGGCCGTGTGGAGTGGCGTAAGGTCGCGGCCATCAAAACTGATCATGCCGCTCGCCGGCACGAGTTTTAAAATCGCGCGGGCAAGAGTCGATTTGCCGGAACCAGATTCGCCGACAAGCCCAAGCGTGCGGCCCTGCCCGAGACAGAGGTTCACTCCGTCCACAGCCTTGATTTCCCGCGCCGCGCTCAGCAGGTTGCCACGCAACGAAAACCGCACGCTGATATTCTCCGCACGCAATAGTACCGGCGCATCGGTTTGGTTGTGCACCTGGGCGCGGGGCATGGCCGCGAGCAACATGCGAGTATATTCATGGCGCGGGTTTGCCGTGACCTCGGCGGCGGACCCGGCTTCGACGATTTCCCCCTCGCGCATCACATGGACGCGATCCGCGATCCGGCGCACAAGCCCAAGGTCATGGCTGATAAAAATCATCGCCATGCCAAAATTCTGTTTGAGCCTTGCGAGCAGTTCGAGGATCCGTGCGGCAACCGTCACGTCGAGCGCCGTCGTTGGCTCGTCGGCGATCAGGAGATCGGGATTGCAGGCAATCGCCATTGCAATCGCGACGCGCTGGCGCTGGCCCCCGGATAACTCATGCGGATAGGCATGGATGCGGCGCGAGGGCTCCGCAATGCCGGCGAGGTCCAAAAGCTCCTTCGCCCGCGCCTTGGCCGCGCGGCGCGAAAATTCCCCCTTGAGACGCAGGATCGCGCCGATCTGGGCGCCCACCGTAAACAGGGGATCGAGGGACGACATGGGTTCCTGGAAAACCATCGCGATACGCCGGCCAAGAAGTGCATCGAGCTGCCTTCGCGAAAGCGCGAGCAGCTCGGTGTCCTCGAATATCACCGAACCCGTGGTGACGGCTTGGCGGGGCAGGAGTCCAAGTGCCGCGAGCACGGTCTGGGTCTTGCCGGAACCGGACTCGCCGACGATCGCCGCCGTTTCGCCGCGCCGGAGCGTGAAGTTTACTCCCTTGACGACGGACCTCCCACCGTAGCTCACGCGAAGATCGCGCACCTGGAGGAGCGGCGGCGCGCAAGTTTCCATCACCGGGTCGAAGCCGCCCATGCGTTGCCAAGACTCTGCATCGCGCCGAGCGTGGCGCCCAAGAACAACGCGGGGAAAATCAGAAGATGGACAGAGCCTTGGATATTGCGGGCGCCATCGGCGACAAGCACGCCCCAGCTCGTCAGCGGCTCCTGCACGCCAAGGCCCAAAAAGGACACAAAACTTTCAAGCAAGATCACGCGCGGAACGAGCACGGCGAGAAAGGCAGCGATAGGCCCCGCTGCATTGGGAATGACATGGCACCAAAGTATGGAAGGGGCGCTCGCCCCAAGCGCCTCGGCGGCGGCGATGAAATCCCGCTGCTTGATCGAAAGCGTCTGGCCGCGCACGATCCGCGCCATGTCGAGCCACTCGACGGCGCCGATCGCGATAAAAATCAGCACGAAGTGGCGGCCAAATACCATGACGAGGACGATCACGAAAAAAATGAAAGGGAGCGCGTAGACGATCTCGACAATGCGCATCATCAGTGCGTCGATGCGCCCGCCCGCATAGCCGGCAACGGCACCATAAGCGACACCGATGGTCAATGCCACGAAAGAGGCAAGGAGGCCGGCAGCGAGCGAAATCCGGCCAGCGATAAGTGTCCTGGTAAAAAGATCGCGGCCGTTGGCGTCGGTCCCGAACAGAAACACCGTCCGCTTAATGGGCGCGTCGAAGGAAACGCGGCGGCCTTCATCACTCGTTTCGACAACCCGCGCGGGCCCGAAAACGCCGGAGCGTTCGAAAGCCCGCAATGCGCGGCGATCGAGCGGCTTGGCGCCGCCAAGCGTGACATGCAAAAGCTCGCCCTCCGCGCGGAAAGTTTCGACACGCACACGCATCCGCCGCGCTATTCCCTCCAGCGCCTCGCGCGTTTCACGCGCGTCCGGATGCGCGAAAAACGAGGGGGAAACGAGGACGTAATCGCGATAAACTTGATCGTACAAATGGCCGGAAAGGAGCGGACCGATGAGGCAGAGAAGCGCGATAAGCCCGAGGATCGCGAGGCTCGCCCGCATTGGCAAGTTGCGCGAGGACATATGCGCCGCTGGCGTCGGCTCGTTCATCGCAGCCTCGAGTCATAACGCACTCTTGGATCGAGCCAAGCGAGGAGGAGATCGACGATGAGATTGAACAGTAGCACTGCCGCCGCGACGACGATGACCGTGCCCATGACCAGCGTGTAATCGCGGCCGAGCGCGCCATCGACGAAATACCGGCCCATGCCTGGAATCCCGAAAATGGTCTCGACCACAACCGAGCCAGTGAGCACATTGGCCGCCGCAAGGCCAAGATAAGATACAACTGGCGCAACGGCGGCACGAAGGGCATGTACGTAAACGTGATAGCCCGGCATTCCAAAAGCCCGCAGCGTCCGGATGTGCGGCATCGCAATCGCGTCGCGGAGCGCCGCTTGCATCAGCCGCGCGACGATCGCAATCTGCGGCAGGGCGAGCGTGATCACCGGCAAGACCTGATTTTGCGACGCGCCATCGTTCCAGCCGCCGACCGGCAAGGCGTGAAGCGACAAGCCGAAAGCGAGCTGTAGGAGCGGCGCGATGACGAAGACCGGCAGAACGATTCCGAATATGGCCGCGCCATCGACCAGGCGCGGGCCAATCGCGCTCTTGCTCATCGCGCCGGCCAGTCCCACCGCCGTTCCAGCGAGGATCGCAAGGAGCATGGCCTTCGCGCCGAGCGTGGCCGAAATGGGCAGCGCCTTGGCGAAGAGTTCGTTGACGGAGAAATCCCGCCAATGCAGGCTTGGCCCGAGATCGCCATGGGCGAGGCTTTGCAGATAAAGCCAGAATTGCTGAACGAGAGGCAGGTCGAGGTGGTAAATCCGGCGCAGATTCTTGGCGATTTCCGGATCGAGCGCCCGCTCGGTATCGAAAGGTCCGCCGGGCGCGAGACGCATGAGGAAAAATGCGAGGGCGACGATGACGAAAAACGCCGGAACCGCCGTCAAAACACGCGAAAGAAAAAAACGAAGCATAGGTTATACCAAGACTTGAAGCGAAGGACCCATCGGCCCCCGCCATCATGGCCGGGCCTGACCCGCGGCTGTCCGGTTCGATTTTGCTGTGCAAGGCGCACGGCATTGATTCAAAGGGTGTCCAGAGTTTTGCGACTCAACTGGACATGAAAAGGATCAGCGCCGTGCCCCATTCGAATACCGTCTTTCCCGACATTTTGAAACTCGTTCCTTGGGTTGAGTTTGACCGGCTTGTGAAGAAGCACGGGACCGGCGAACTGGTTTGAGTTTCACGACCAAGCGCCAGTTGTTGGCACTGCTGTATGGCCAATTGCCGGGGGCCTATTCGGCTCACGCGACATCGAAGCGTCGATGTCGAGCCATCAGGC
>JBQTKC010000176.1:0-9554 GCA_052386575.1 Beijerinckiaceae bacterium | reverse complement strand
TCTTGAACGACGACGTCGTCGATCTTTATTCGAGGGTCAAGGTCGGCGCGCCGGTCGTCGTGCTCTGACCGCTTGCCGATCGTCCGATGCGAGTTAAGACCGGTTTGGCGGCTTGCCAGACCGTTTGATTTTTGCTTTCAAAGTCGGCGAGCCGGCGCAAAACCTTCGAAAACCGCGGCCAGTTTTTGCCGTTTTTTGAGAAAATCATGCTCCATTCGATAGGTAGAAAGCCAATCCAGAGTCTCGACATGCATGTAAAACAAGACGGCGCCGCGCGGGCAGCCGGGCTCCTTCTGGCCTTGGTCCTGCTGATTCCGGCTGGGCCGGCATTCGCGCAATGGCGCTATTATGGCGGCTATCAAGCCTATCCTGGCTATCCGTATTACGGTTATCCGGCCTATCCAGACGGTTATTCCGACTATCCGGGCAATCGGCCCGCGCCCCGGCACCGCGGCCGCCCCTATGCCTATGGCGCGCCTTTTTACGAGGACCCCTATGAGTCAGGGCCGCGCTCCCAATCCTATGGCGCTGGCGATCTCGAACTCGGCGTCGACTATAATCTGAAAACCGCCGCGATGGTGCAAAACCCCACGAGCGAGCCTTCGGGCACGATCGTGATCAACACAAGCTCGCGGCGTTTGTACCTTGTGCAGCCCGGCGGCGGCGCCATTCAATATGAAATCGGCGTCGGCCGCCAGGGATTTACGTGGAAAGGCACTGCGCGGGTCGGCCGCAAATCCGAATGGCCGCGCTGGATTCCGCCCAAGGAAATGCTGAAGCGCCGCCCCGATCTGCCGGAAGAGATGGAGGGCGGGCCCGAAAATCCGCTCGGCGCCCGCGCGCTGTATCTCTTCCAGGGCAACAAGGACACGCTTTTCCGCATCCACGGCACCAACGAACCGGACACGATCGGCAAGGCGGTGTCCTCCGGCTGCATTAGGATGATGAACGCCGACGCCATCGATCTTTATGAGCGGGTCAAGGTCGGAACTAGGGTTGTCGTGCTCTGACCGGGAGTTTGGAATCGAAACGCGGCGCCGCAAGCCAAGGATGCCCACGGTGGCATGGGCTCGTCAATGCGGGGGGATCGTGGTCAGAGCGGCCAAACCGTCGCTCGTGTTTCCGTCGATGTCGTTGTCGCCGTAACTCTTTATGCTGCCGGTGCCGGCCGTGGACACTCCAGTAACATTCCCCGTGACCACCGAATGCGCGATCCGGAGAATCGCACCATCGTCCGCGAAGAGTCCAGTACCGTTGTAGCTGGCAACGACATTTCGCAGCATGACATCAGGGTGGGTAACACCGAACACCGAGTTGGTGGCCGCCCGGATACCGATATTGACGTTGTTGGAAGCCTCGCTATCGACAATGGTGACATTGATCTCCCCGGGGCTCGACGACACGAAGATTCCGCCGCCATTATTGTTCACAGTGACTTTGCCGAGCACGCCGGTGACGGACACCGATGCCGATCCGTTGATCGTCGAGACCAAGATCCCGTTACCACCGTTATTGGAAGCAAAGCTATTCGACACCGAGAAGCTGCTCGTTGTGGTGGGCGAGATAACGATCCCGCCAGTTGCAAAATTCCGGATGACGCAGTTCTCGATAGCGAGGCTCTTGCCCGAGGTGAACTGGATGCCATTCGATCCGCTACCGAGGCCCGTGAGAGTCAGGCCGTGCAAATGAACGCTGTCGCTCGCGCCGGCATTGATGGTGATGCCATTGCCCGCGGAAGCCGTGATGCCCGCTGTGCCAGCGCCGTCGTTGACGATGCTGATCGCCTTGGTGATGGTCACCTGGCCATAGGCTGCGGGATCGAGCACGTCGATCTCGCCGCCAGCGTTTGTCATGGTGAGCGCGAAGGAAAAAGTCCGGCACGGCGCGGTGCGATTGCAGGAGCCGCTGTCGGTTCCCGCTCCAGAAACAAAAGTCCGGTTTGGTCCCGCTTGCGCTGGAGCGGCCGCAAGTCCGCAGCCGACAAGCGCCGCGGCAATGGCTGGCGATGATGTGATCTTTGTCATGAAATGCTCTCCACGCAACGCGGAATTGCGTTGCGTGGAGAGCATACACGACAGGGAAGCAACCCGGGGGCCGCAACTCGAACTCGGCCTGCCAGCGGCAGGCCGGTCAATGCGCCTCGCCCGCCCGGCGCGCTCTCAGGATTGCGGCTGCGGCTCCAGCCCCCCTGGCTCGTGGCCAGGCTTCGGCCGCGCGACGCCGGTGGTCGGGACCGGAGAGCCCCGCAACGGCGGTTCATAATCATCGCTGCTGTCGCGCACCGGAGCATGGCCCTTCAAAAGCTCTTTGATTTCTTCACCGGTCAGCGTCTCGTATTCGAGGAGACCCTTGGCAAGAGTTTCGAGATCTTCGCGCTTTTCGGTAATGATCCTCGTTGCTTCGGCGAGACCCGACTCCACCAGGCGGCGCACTTCGGCATCGATTTTCTGGGCGGTCGCCTCCGAGATGGTTTGCTGCCGCCCCATAGTATAGCCGAGGAAGACCTCTTCCTGATTTTCGCCATAGGTGACGGTGCCAAGCTCCTCGGAGAAGCCCCAGCGCGTCACCATCGCGCGGGCGAGCTTGGTCGCCTGCTCGATGTCGGATTGGGCGCCCGACGTGATCTTTTCCTTGCCGAAGACGTGTTCCTCGGCGACCCGGCCGCCCATGCAGATGGCAAGCCTCGAGGTCATCTGTTCGAAACTCATCGAGAGCTTGTCGCGTTCGGGGAGCTGCATGACCATGCCGAGGGCTCGCCCGCGCGGAATGATCGTTGCTTTATGCACCGGGTCCGTGGCCGGAACGTTGAGGGCGACGATCGCGTGCCCGCCCTCGTGATAGGCGGTCAGCATTTTCTCTTGCTCGGTCATGACCATGGAGCGGCGCTCGGCGCCCATCATGATCTTGTCTTTTGAATCCTCGAACTCGGACATCGTGACGAAACGCTTGGCGCGCCTTGCCGCGAGAAGCGCCGCCTCATTGACGAGATTCATGAGGTCGGCGCCGGAAAAGCCGGGCGTGCCGCGCGCCACCGTCTTCAAATCGACGTCTGGCGATAGGGGGACCTTGCGGACATGCACCTTGAGGATCTTTTCGCGCCCGACGATATCGGGGTTCGACACGACAATCTGGCGGTCGAAGCGGCCGGGACGCAGCAATGCCGGATCGAGCACGTCGGGACGGTTCGTCGCGGCGATCAGGATGATGCTCTCGTTTTGCTCGAAACCGTCCATCTCGACGAGGAGCTGGTTCAGCGTTTGCTCGCGCTCGTCGTTGCCGCCGCCTAGGCCGGCGCCGCGATGCCGGCCAACGGCGTCAATTTCATCGATGAAGACAATGCAAGGCGAGTTCTTCTTGGCCTGCTCGAACATGTCGCGGACGCGGCTCGCGCCGACGCCGACGAACATTTCTACGAAATCCGATCCGGAAATCGTGAAGAAGGGCACATTGGCTTCCCCCGCGATGGCGCGGGCCAGCAGCGTCTTGCCGGTTCCGGGCGGGCCGACAAGCAAAACTCCGCGTGGGATTCGCCCGCCAAGCTTCTGGAATCTTTGCGGATCGCGCAAAAATTCGACAATTTCCTGGAGG
The DNA here is from genome assembly GCA_052386575.1 of Beijerinckiaceae bacterium. GTDB lineage: Bacteria > Pseudomonadota > Alphaproteobacteria > Rhizobiales > Beijerinckiaceae > Methylocapsa. The sequence continues at coordinate 5,966 of JBQTKC010000176.1, read as the reverse complement.
TCTTCCTTGGCTTCGTCGACGCCGGCTACGTCCTCGAAAGTGTAACGCCCATGCGCCTCGGTCAAAAGTCTCGCCTTCGACTTGCCAAATCCCATGGCCTTGCCGCCGGCGCCCTGCATTTGCCGGGAAAGAAAAATCCAGATGCCGAGGATGAGAATCAGCGGCAACCCGTTGACGAGAAGCGTCATCAACCAGTTGGTGTTTTCCGTTGGAGGCTTGGCCGTGATCGAGACGTTTTTCTTATAAAGGCTCTGGACCAGCGTCGGGTCGTTGGGCGCGTAAGTAGAGAAGGCGCGATTGTCGGTGAAATGACCCGTGATCTCATTGCCCGCGATCGTGACCTCGCGGACATGGCCTTGGTCGACCTCGTTCAAAAGCTGGCTAAAGGCGATGTCTTGCGACGGCACCCGCTGCCCCGGACTTTGAAAGAGCATGACGAGGGCAACGACGAGCAGGATAATGATTACCCAAAGGGCGAAATTCCGGAAGTTCGGATTCATTTTCGTTCCCACCAAACATCGTTCGGGCCCTTGGGCCGTCGACGGTTAAAACTGCACCCGCCAGAAATTGGGCGTCTGTCCAATGTAGGCCTGGTTGGTGCGCTTGCCAAGTGTGCTTTGAATCACTCTCAAGTGAGACTTACATCGCTGTGGATGGAGGCCTCGAAGACTCCTTACTGGTTTTCTTGGCGCTGCCGCCGCGCGCGCCTTCCTTCACAATGGCAAAAGTACGGTCGGCTTTCAACCGCAACGCCGCCCCGCCCAAGGTTGCCGTAAAAGCGATCCCGGCGCGCAGCGCCTCGCCAAACCGCGGCGCCAGAGCTTCCAGGCGTTCGAGGCGAAGCGGCTTGCCGCCGCCTATTAATTTAATCTCATCGCCAAGAAATCGCAGAAGAATCTCTTCCGGCTCGTGGGCCAGCGCCGATACGTCGGCTAAGAATCCGTCTTCCTCGCGGCGCGCCTTGAGCCCGGCGCGCACCGCGCTCGCGCGGGCGGCAAGCGCGGCGTCCGCCCTTGCGGCCCGGCGGCCGAGCCTAAGCAAGGCGGCGCGGCCAAGACCTTCGCCGGCGAGAAGACCATTTAAGCGCCGCATCCTGGTTCTCGCATAAGCGGGATCTTTGTTCGATGGATCGTCGAGAAAAGGATGCGCCCTCGTTTCGCAAAAGGCGGCGAGCTCCGCCTTGGCAAGAGCTAGCAGGGGGCGCGCAAGAACCAGCCCGCTCCGTTCGCTTGAACTTGCCATGCCGGCGAGACCCGAAACGCCGCTGCCGCGCAGCAGCCGGAACAAAATCGTTTCGGCTTGATCGTCGGCGTGATGCGCGGTCATCACGTGATCGGCGCCGATCCTTGCCGCGTAGCCGAACAACAGTTTATAGCGTGCCTCGCGCGCGCGCTCCTGAATTGCGGATTTTGGCTTGACCCCATCCCAGGCAAGAATGGCGTGCGGGAGTGCGAGTGCGGCGGCCCAGCGGGCGACCGTTTCAGCCTCGCCGCGCGAGTCGTTTCGTAGGCCGTGGTCGACGGTCGCGACATGTAGCGGGGGCGGCTTTGCCCGCGCCCTCGCCCACTCCGCACCTAGCAGCATCAAGGCGACAGAATCGGCGCCGCCGGAAACGCCAAGAACTATTCCCCGCGCGGCCTCCCAGGGTCGAAAAAGTGCGTCGATGTCCGTGCTGGAGAACCCCGCGCCGGCAGGCGCGGATGCGGGCGCTTTTGCGGTTCTGGCGCGGCGCTTGCGGGCAAGGTTCGCATGAAACTTGGTGAGATCTGGTCTGTCGCGCATCAGCATTGGGCGCGCTTGGCCTCGCGTTCGGCGCCTGCCTTGACCGTCGCCGGCGCATTTGGATATTTGCGCGCGATTTCGCCATAGGTCGCGCAGGCTTGATCCTTGGCTCCAAGGGCGTTCAAAGATTGGCCGAGGCGCAAGAGGGCGTCCGGCGCGCGCGGCGAATTGGCGTATTGGGTCGATATCTTCAAATATTGTTCGGCCGCCTCTGGTTGCCGGCCGCGCTGGTAGAAGCTTTCGCCGAGATAATAGATCGCGTCGGACGCCAATGTATTCTTGGGATTCTTTGCAAGAAACCCAATAAATCCCTTTTCCGCGTTTTCATATGCTCTTTGTTTGAAGTATCCTAAAGCAATGTCGAACTCCTCTTTCGCGGAATTGGTCGCCGTGGCGATGACCGTGCCGCCCGCCGTGGCCATGACGGACGAAGGAACGCCGGCCGAGGCCCTCGGCGCCGCGGTTGTGGGAGGCGGCGCCTCGACGCGGGAGCGGCCATTGGTGAGATCGAGCGGCGCGCCGGGTTCGTTGCGTTCGAAGCTTGCCGGACCGCTCTCGTTTGAGCTCCCGCCCGCCGGGTTCGAGCTCGCGGCCGGGGCGAGGCTTCCGAGCGGGCGGGGAGCCCCCACGGCGCCGGGATGTTGGGATGGATCGAATGCGTCGCCATGCCTGTTCGCGCGGGGCGCCGCGGGCGCGGTGATCTGCGGATGGCCCCCGCCGTCCGCATTGAATTGGGTTTCAGGGGCTTCACTACGCTTCTGCGGCGGCTTGGCCACGGGAGCGCCCTGCGCGCCGCCGTCGCGCATGCGAAATTCGACGTCCTCCTCGAACTTCTTGAGTTGTTCCGCGAGTCTGCCGGTCTCGAACTGCATCTGTTCGATTTGCCCGCTGATCTGCCGCATCTGGCTTTCGAGCCGCCCGATCCGGACCAGGAGAGCCGCCGCATCCTGTGACGTCGCCGCCTCCGGCTCCCCGTCATAAGGGCTACCTGGGGGCGCGCCGATTTCGCCAGGCGGACGGCCGTATCCTTGCGCGACGTGAATCCTGCTCCCCGCCGCCGCGATTTGCGCGCCGGGCCGGACTATTGCGGCCTCTTGCGCATACGTGGTCTCCGCCCCAGCGGCAATCGCGACAAGCGCCACGAAAAGTTTGGCCGCCAAATTGGCCGCGGCCCGCGAGAGCAAGGGTTTGCCGAATTGAAACATGCTGCACTATCCTCTGGCCAGGGCGGCTTTGAGTGTAAGCCGGTTTTTCAGGCTAAAGTTTGGACGGCGTTGTCCGCATCGTCCAAAATGATCATCAAGTTCAATTAAATAGTTAGAGCCTTCCGGAGGTGCCAGCACAAGTGCGCACGCGGCACGGCGATTAACGGGTAAAGCCCTCGGTCGGGTCCGCCCGGAATTTAAGCGCCGGCGTCGCCGTGCGGTGGCCGATCTCGGAAAACGTCAGGCAAATCCGGCCGCTCGGCAAAACGCCCTTTACCGATCACCGCCTTTAGGCTTTATTAGCGGCGTATAAATTGGAAACCGGTTCCGGCGGCCTCGGCAATCTAAGGGATAATCGGATGGCAACGCAGAGGGACGGCGGCAGCGAGCAGCGGGGCGCGCCCGCCGCGCCAAGGAAGCAGGGAAACGCTTTCCCGTTCTTTCCGCGCTCTCCCGAGAGAGCGCTTAACATAAGCTCCGCGCTAACCGTCGTTTGCTTCTTGGGCCACTTTCTTTTCCTTGTGCTCGTCGATCCTTGGCGAGTTTTCGATATCCCCAAGGAAGACGCTTTGGCCTACTCAACAATCCCCTTGGTTTTTGGCGTTGTTTTTCTACTGTCTGCGATCTATAGTTTTATAAGAATAGAGTCTCGATCCTCTGTCCATTTAATTGTCATTATAATTGCGGCCGTCTTTGGAAGCTTTAGTGTTCACGGACTATTGGGGTTTGCCCACCATTACTTAAATCTTATGGTCCTGTCGTCGTATCTAAAATAAATCTGCTTCGTTCCCGAATTTGCTGAATAGAAGGCCGTCATTACTCACTGTCCGGGATTCAGATCGCCATTCGCGGGGGAATTCCGTCCGCGCCGCGGCAGGAGCGAACTTCGCGAACGCCAGGGAGCGCGCGTTGCATCTTGTAACGCAGACGCCGGCCGGCCTTCCGCCAAGGTTTCCCTCGGGTTCGGATGCCGCCAATGGACACGCAGGGTGCCACTCGTATTGCCTTGCGAAAACGTTTGGTGGAATGCGGGCCATGAGCGAGACCCCGAGAACGATCTCCTGCCGCTGCTGTATCGTTGGCGGCGGACCGGCCGGGATGATGCTCGGGTTTCTCCTTGCCCGTGCCGGCGTCGACATGATCGTCCTCGAAAAGCATGCCGACTTTCTGCGCGATTTTCGCGGCGACACGATCCATCCGTCGACGCTCGAAGCGATGCACGACCTCGGGCTTTTGGAGGAGTTCCTGAAGCTGCCGCATCAGGTAATCCGGCAAGGCGCTGTCAAAATCGGCGATGTCACGATTCCGTTCTGGGACTTCTCGCACCTGCCGGTCCCTGCAAAGTTCGTGGCGCTCATGCCGCAATGGGATTTTTTGAATTTCTTGGCCGAAAGAGCCAAGCGTTACCCCTGCTTCCGGCTCGAAATGTCCGCCGAAGTGATTGGCCTCCTCGAAGAGGAAGGGAAGGTGGCGGGCGTCACCGTGAAAACCAAGGATGGGCAATTGACGATCCGCGCGGATCTGACGATCGGCGCCGACGGCCGCCATTCCTTGGTGCGGCGGGAAACCGGCTTCGCGCCGCTCGATATTGGGGCGCCGATGGACGCGCTTTGGTTCAAGCTTTCGCGCCATGCGCGCGATGCCGAAGAGTTTCTCGGGAGAATCGACGCCGGCCAGATCCTAGTCGTGTTCAACCGCGGCGAATACTGGCAGTGTGCCTATGTGATCGCCAAGGGATCGGCCGGCCGGCTCAAGGGGCAAGGCATCGGCGCCCTGCGCGACCGTATCGCGTCGCTCGCTCCGTTTCTCGCCGATCGCGTTGACGAACTCCAAAGCTTCGATGACGTCAAGCTCTTGACCGTCGCGGTCGACCGCCTGCCGCGTTGGTACAAGCCGGGGCTTTTGTGCATCGGCGACGCCGCGCATGCGATGTCGCCAGTCGGCGGCGTCGGTGTCAATCTCGCGATTCAAGACGCGATCGCGGCGGCCAATATCCTGGCGCTGCCATTGTCCGGCGAGGGACCGTTGACCGATCGGCTTCTGGCGCAGGTACAGAAGCGGCGCGAATGGCCAACGAGAATTATCCAAGCCATTCAGGTCCTCGTTCAAAGGAGAATAATTTCGCGCGTCCTTGGCAGCGCAGGCAAGACCGCGCCGCCGCGGTTCCTGCGCCTCTTCATCGCTTTTCCGGTCCTGCGCCGCCTGCCCGCAAGGCTCATGGGTCTCGGCGTGCGGCGCGAGCGCGTCACATCGCCGGCGCGGGCCGGCCGCGCCGCGAGATCACCCTTAATTGAGGAAAAGGAGACGCGCGGCGGCACGGATAGCCTCTGAGCCACTGCCCGCTGGGCGTGTGGAGCCCAATCGAGGGGGCATGAGGGTATTCGTGGACGTTCCATGCGCCCCCCTGAACGGGGGGTGCAGAGTTTGGAATTAGCTCATAATACAACGCCCTGACAACAAGCGCCATGAGAGGTCAAAACGGGATTCTGAACGGATATTCGGAATCCCTTGTGGCGCTTCAACGGCGGGTCATAGGGACCCGAACCCGGTTTGCCGCATCTTATGCGGATCCGTCTAATTTAGTGTTAGGGCGTAGCTTGGCTTTAATGATAGTCTAATCCTGATAAATTATCCCATAATCATCCGGTCGCTACGATTGTGGGAACCTTATATACTGGCGATCATTTAAGGAGGAAGAAGAATGCCTAGTTTATTTACCGTGAACTCGCCTGGGCTTGGCTAATATTTGTTGGCTCTGGGATAATTATTACTCCACGAGGTCCAATTTGCACCGTTTGTGTTCTGTTATTGATAGGACTTGGCGTAATAGCGGTCGCGATTGGTATCACAGGGAGAGCCTTGCATAATTTCCGGGCTTTGCATGATCGGCGTTTGGTTGCCGCGCGCGGGGGCTCGCGACGGCTATGGCACTGATCGCGAACAAGATTTCGTTGCCGTCAGCCGCTCATTTTGCCTCGT
>JBQTKC010000175.1:0-7790 GCA_052386575.1 Beijerinckiaceae bacterium | reverse complement strand
CCGCAGATTGGCCAAGGACTGGGAAAATCTCAACCTCAGCGCCCTCACATTCCTTCGCTTCGCCTCTATCCGGCTCATGCTCAGAAAGCTTTGTAATCCTTCATGAACTTTCGAGACGGACTCTTAGCCGATCGTGCCACGATTTTTATGAAAATTCTGGCTTTAGGTGCGGATGACCAACACCGAACATTTGGCATGCCGCACGATCGTTTTGGCATTGGAGCCGATTAGATAGGTCGACATCGAGGGCCGATGCGATCCGATTACGATGAGATCGGCGCTCCACTCATCGGCTTCGGCCAGTATCTCGACATAAATACCGCCAAACCTGACGGCATGCGAAATGCTCTCCTTTGGAATGGCGAGGCCGGCGCTGATCTCGTCAAGCGCGCGAATGGCGCGCTCTTCTTGCGTTTTGTCGAACTCCAGCGGCACATATTCCATGAAACTGGCGGGAAGCAATGTTTCGACCGTAATGAGCCGCAGCATGCCCTTCGCCTGAAGCGCAAGCTCCACCGCCGAATCGAGCGCTGGTTTCGAGACCGTCAATTCGGTCAGGTCGATTGGGACCAAGATCTTTTTGAACATCGAATTTGGCCTTGCGCTGTGGTGACGAACTCTTCCGCTTCGTGGCCCTAGCCGTTCAGGCAGAGCTTGCGGGTTCCCGCAGATGTTCGGCAATCGCCGCCAGCGCCGAAAGCGCGGCGGCACTATCCGGTCCTCCCGCTTGCGCCATGTCGCGGCGGCCGCCGCCGCCCTTGCCGCCGAGTTTGGCAGCCGCTGAGCGTACCAATTGGACGGCGTCGAACCGCTCTGTCAAATCGCGCGTGACGCCGACCACAACGCCCGCCTTCCCGTCGCCGTCGACGCCGACGATCGCGACAACCCCGGAGCCGACGCTTAGCTTCGCTTCGTCGGCGAGGGATTTCAAATCCTTTACGGCGATTCCGGATACCACGCGAGAAATGTATTTAACCCCGCCTATTTCTTCCATTGGCTGCGCGATTCCCGAGGCGGCTCCGCCCACCGCCAGTTTTCCGCGCGCTTCACGCAATTCGCGTTCCAGCTTCCGGCTCTCGTCGATGAGGCACTCCAGGCGCTTGGCCGCATCCTCCTCGGGAGTCCTCAGGAGCGCGGCTACATCATGCAGTCTGTGCGCCCGTGCGTTGAGATGGCGGCGAGCCTCTGTCGCCGTCTTGGCTTCGATGCGCCGGACACCCGCCGCGATCGGGGCCTGCGAAACGATCGTGATGATCCCAATATCGCCGGTGCGCGAAACATGCGTGCCGCCGCAAAGCTCGGTAGAAAAAGCCGCTTTCGTGGAACCTGGCATGCTTTCCGCACGAATGTCCGCAATGCCCATCGACACGACGCGTACCTCGTCGCTATATTTCTCCCCGAAAAGCGCGCGTGCGCCGGTTCCAATGGCCTCGTCGAGGCTCATCAGGCGGGTCACGACAGGAGTGTTGTCGAGCACGGCGCGATTGGCGATGTCCTCGACGCGGGCGAGTTCATCCAAATTGATCGGCTTTGGATGGGTAAAATCGAAACGCAGCCGGGTGGGAGCTACGTGCGAGCCTTTTTGCGCCACATGTTCGCCGAGCACCTCGCGGAGCGCCTCATGCAAAAGATGCGTCGCCGAATGGTTGGCGCGTACCGCCCGCCGGCGCGCGTGATCGACAACAAGTTCGAGGGCAAGCCCGAGACGGACTTCGCCTTCTTCCACTAACCCTTCGTGAACATAGAGATTGCCGAGTTTCTTCTGGGTATTGTCGACACGGAAGCGGACGCCGCTCGCACACATGACGCCGGTGTCGCCGACTTGGCCGCCGGATTCGCCATAAAAAGGCGTCTGATTGAGGATGACGGACCCGGTTTCGCCCGCGCCGAGGGTCTCGACATCCTTGCCGTCCTTGAGGATCGCGGCGACAAGCCCCTCCGCGCGCTCCATGTCGTAGCCCAAAAATTCCGTTGCTCCGGTTTTCTCCTTGACGGCGAACCATAAAGCCTCGGTCGTCAATTCGCCGGAACCGGCCCAGGCCTTGCGCGCCTCGCGCCGCTGGCGCTCCATCGCGGCTTCAAAACCTTCAGTGTCCACGCGCAGCCCGCGCGCGCGCAACGCGTCTTGGGTGAGATCAAGCGGAAAACCGTAAGTGTCATAGAGTTTGAACGCGACGCTTCCAGGCAGGGTGCCACCTTGCGGGAGATGGCGGGTTGCGTCGTCAAGGATCGCCAGGCCACGCGCGAGCGTGTCGAGAAACCTGGTCTCCTCGAGACGCAGGGTTTCGACGATGAGCGGTTCGGCGCGCAAAAGCTCGGGGTAGGCCTGCCCCATTTCGCGCGAAAGCGGTTGCACGAGCCGCCACATCACAGGTTCCCTTGCCCCGAGCATTTGCGCATGGCGCATGGCACGACGCATGATCCGGCGCAGCACGTAACCGCGCCCCTCGTTCGAAGGCAACACACCGTCGGCGATGAGGAATGCGGCGGCGCGCAAATGGTCGGCGACGACCCTGTGGCTTGCCTTATGCGGACTGTCTGGATCGACGCCGGTTACCGCAGCGACAGCAAGGATCAACGTGCGGATAAGGTCTATGTCGTAATTGGATGTAACGCCTTGGAGGAGAGCGGCGATACGTTCAAGCCCCATGCCGGTATCGATCGATGGCCGTGGCAATGCGATGCGCTGGCCGGGCGAAACCTGCTCGAATTGCATAAAGACAAGGTTCCAAAATTCGAGAAAACGGTCGCCATCCGCGTCCGCGCTGCCCGGCGGACCGCCTTGGAGTTTGTCGCCTTGATCGTAGAAAATCTCGGAGCAAGGACCGCATGGTCCACTATCGCCCATCGCCCAAAAATTGTCAGGTGTAGCGATACGGATGATTTTGGAACCCGGCAACCCAGCGATCTTCGTCCACAATTCATAGGCTTCATCGTCGTCGTGGTAGACCGTGACGAGAAGACGGCTTTTTTGCAGGCCGAATTCGCGCGTAAGCAATTTCCAGGCGAGTTCGATGGCGAGCGGCTTAAAATAGTCGCCGAAGGAAAAATTGCCCAGCATTTCAAAAAAAGTGTGGTGGCGCGCCGTATAACCGACATTGTCGAGATCATTGTGTTTTCCGCCCGCGCGGACGCATTTCTGCGCGGTTGCCGCGCGGGTATAGGCGGGCTTTTCGATGCCGGTGAAAAGGTTCTTGAACTGAACCATTCCGGCGGTGGTGAACATGAGGGTTGGGTCGTTTCGCGGCACGAGCGGCGAAGAAGCCACGATCTCGTGTCCATTTTTTTTGAAGAAATCGAGAAAGGCCGACCGGATCTCGCTGACGCCGTTCATTTCGTCACACCCGTACTTCAATCCCGTTTGTTGGCGCCGCGCGACAATGCCTTCCGCGCAAGGGGAACGATTAGCACGCGATGCCTTCGGCGCTAATGTCAAAGGACAACGAGTTGCCCTTAAAGCATTTTCCGTTCGAGAGACGAAGTGCGCCTCGATCCCGCCTAACAGATCACAACAGACCGAGTCTATATACCGGGCACAATTTGCACTCCGAAACGCGCTCGTCAACATACCCTTGAATATTCGGGCCGCAGCCAGAAATCAAATGCCCCGGCGCCGGCGAGCTCAGTGGCGGATGTTACGGTTTGCCAAAATGGGAGAGTTGCCACGCTTATTTTGCAAAATGGAGTCGGTCACAGGAAGACACAGGGTACAGCCTCTTGGAAGAGGCTGTAAAAAAATGTGGTTGGCGAGGTCCGGCAACGCCTTGATCGAAACGCGCAAACCAGCTTCTTCATCGTTGACGCGCAAAGCGTCAAAAACACCGGCACGGCGGAAAACAAAGGTTTTGATGGCGGCAAGCAGGTCACCGGCAGCAAACGTCATGCCGGCGTTGATGCCAACGGTTTGCCCCACATGATCCATGTCACAACAGCCAATGTCACGGCCAGGGCAGGAGCCTTGGAAGGGTTCGCCTTGTCCCAAAGCAATCTGGCGAATGTCGTCAATGTCCTGGTTGACGGCGGCACCATGGGCGAACCTTTTGCCTCGGTGTCAAACACTTACTCGGCGCAACGGTCGAGGTTGCCAAACGCCGCGACTTCATGAGTTTGCCGTCATCCCCAAACGCTGGGAAGTTGAGCGGTCTCTTGCCTGGCTTGAAAAATGCCGTGGACTTTGGAAAAACCGCGAACGCAAACTCAATACCAGCCTTCGGATGGTAACTCTGGCTTTCCTCGCTTTACTCATCAAAAAATCGTAAACAGGTTCTAAGGTCACGTCATGTCTCTCGCCGGGGCGCCCGGTCAAGCCAATGCCTGGCCCTTTGAGGAAGCGCGCAAGATTCTCCGGCGCGTCGAGGCGACCGGCCAGACGGCCGTGTTGTTCGAGACCGGCTACGGGCCTTCCGGCCTGCCGCATATCGGAACTTTTGGCGAGGTCGCGCGCACAAGCATGGTGCGCCACGCGTTCCGGGTCTTGACCGAGGACAAGATCAAGACCCGCCTCATCGCATTCTCGGACGACATGGACGGCCTTCGTAAGGTGCCGGACAATATTCCAAACAAGGAGCTTGTCGCCGCCCATTTGGGCCGGCCGCTGACGGAGGTTCCGGACCCTTTCGGCACGCACGCAAGCTTTGGCGCGCACAACAACGCGCGGCTGCGCGCTTTTCTCGATCGTTTCGGCTTCGAGTACGAATTCGCCTCCGCGACGGATTGCTATAGGTCCGGCCGCTTCGACGAAACACTTCTCCATATCCTTGCCCGTTACGATCAAGTGATGGCGATCATGCTGCCGAGTTTTCGCGAGGAGCGGGCCGCGACCTATTCGCCTTTCTTGCCGATTCATCCAAGAACCGGCGTTGTGATGCAGGTGCCGATCGAAACGATAAATTCGGCCGCGGGCACTCTCGGCTGGCGCGATCCGGACACGAACGAAATCTTCGAGACCCCGGTGACCGGCGGCGCCTGCAAGCTGCAATGGAAGCCGGACTGGGCGATGCGCTGGTACGCGCTCGAGATCGACTACGAGATGGCCGGCAAGGATCTGATCGAATCGGTCAAATTATCCGGCGCGATTTTGCGCGCGATCGGCGGCAGGCCGCCGGAAGGATTCAACTACGAATTGTTTTTAGACGAAACCGGCCAAAAAATCTCAAAATCAAAAGGCAATGGCCTGACCATCGACGAGTGGCTCGCCTATGCGAGCCCCGAGAGTCTGTCGCTTTTCATGTATCAAAAACCAACCGCCGCCAAGCGGCTCTATTTCGACGTGATCCCGCGCACGGTCGATGATTATCTAAGCTTTCTCGATGCCTATCCAAGGCAAGAGGACAAGGAGCGCCTCGGCAACCCGGTCTGGCATATTCATGCGGGCGCGCCGCCGCCGCCCGAAGTGTTGCGCGGCGAGGGCAACCAAGCCACGACGATTACCTTCGGCATGCTGCTCAATCTCGCCGCCGTTTCGAACAGCGAGGATCCTCAGGTGCTTTGGGGATTTCTCCGCCGCTATGCGCCGGAGGTGTCCGCCGCGACGCATCCGCGTCTCGACCGGATGGTCGCGTATGCGGTTCGCTATTTCCTCGATTTCGTGCGCCCGGCCAAAAAATTCCGTGCGCCGGACTCAGTCGAACGCGAGGCGCTCGAAAATCTCGCCGATGCTCTCGCCGCTCTGCCCTTGGGCGCCAGTGCCGAAACGATTCAGACCACACTCTACGACGTCGCGCGAAAAATACCGCGCTATCAGGATATGAATACCAAGGGCGCGACAGCCGAACGTCCCGGCGTCTCGAACGAATGGTTCGCCATGCTTTACGGCGTGCTGCTCGGCGAAAGCCGCGGGCCTCGCTTTGGGTCATTCGTGGCGCTCTACGGGATCAAGGAAACCCGCGAACTCATCGCCGATGCGCTCGCCGGTAATCTTCCGCGCAACCATGCCGCATTCGAAGTTTTAAGTTGACGAAGCAGGTATGCTGCGTTGGCGTTAGGGACGCGGTACGACCGCCTGCGTCGTCCGCAACAAGGGGGAACTGATTGCGGTATTCGAGACAATAGGCTACGAATTAATCGACAGCTGGCAAGCTCCGGAGCTTTCCCTCAGACTCGTTGGATAGCCTGAATTTTCAGCCGCTTCCTATTCGGGCACTATTTCCGGCTTAAGCCGCGGGTTTAAGCGCGGCGAATGGCGCCGCTTCGCTGCTAAGCCAGCTCGGCGATCTTGCTCGCATCGGCATTGTGTTCTTGACGTGACCTCGACCGTGGATTTGATCTATAAGATCGTGCCCGCCTCCCTGTGGCGCAAAGCTCAGGACAAGGGCCGGTTTGACGGCGCGCCGGCCGATATCGCCGGCGGTTATATTCATCTCTCGACCGCGGAGCAGGCCGCAGCGACAGCCGCGAAGTATTTCAGCGGAATGGACGATTTGCTGCTTATCGCGGTCGGCGTAAAGCGGCTGGGCGATGGCTTGCGCTTCGAACGAGCGCGCGGCGGCCAGCTTTTTCCCCATCATTATTCCGCTCTTCCGCTCGATGCCGTGATTTGGGTAAAACCTCTGCCGCTCCGGCCGGGCGGTAAGCATGATTTCGCTGGTCTTTTAGGAATAACTGACGAGCCAGAACCAGACTAGCCAGGGACCTTTCGCGTCAGCCAAATCAAATCTTTTTTCCATCCGCGCGAGCCTTGCCTCAACATGATCGACGGGAAACGATTGCTCCGCACGCTGGAACTGGGTATGAACAAGACTCGTATGCGTATGCGTAATGGATGTTTTCAGGCAACCGATTTGGTGCGGTCATGTCATCCAGCCGCTGCTCAACGTGGTCAACGGCCGTTCGCATAGACGCAAAACGTTCGAGAACCAGGTTTTCGGCGTTTCTGGGCATGGCCGGTCGCTATGATTTCGCGAGAAATGCGCCATGATCGAGGATATTGCGACGTGTTTCGAACACGCCCCGATGCCACCGATATACAATTTCCGGTCTCAAAGTAGCGTCAAATTTATATTCTACCGTTTATTAGACACGCTCGCGCGTCCGCTGTTGTTCAGGCTCGATCCCGAGCATGCGCATGAATGGGCGATTCGGGCGCTTAAAGTTCAGCAAAAGCTTCCCCAGCGGCCGACCCCGCCAGATGACCCTTGCCTCGCGGTCAGCGCTTTCGGCCTCGATTTTCCAAACCCGCTCGGGCTCGCGGCGGGTTTTGATAAGAATGGCGAAATTGTCGATGCGATATTGCCTCTGGGTTTCGCCTCCACCGAAGTAGGCACGATTACGCCGCTGCCGCAAGATGGCAATGAGCACAATAAGCACAGTCGGCGCCTGTTTCGCCTCGATCGCGATCAGGCAGTGATCAACCGGCTCGGCTTCCCGAGCCAGGGACACTTGGATGTTCACGCACGCCTTGCCTTGCGCGCGCAAAAGCCCGGAATCGTCGGGATCAATCTCGGTGCCAACAACGACTCCGGCGACCTCCCCGCCGATTATGTGCGGGGGATCGAGGCCTTCGCCGATGTCGCGGACTATTTTGCGATCAACGTTTCTTCGCCGAATACGCTGGGCTTGCGCGATTTGCAGCGCGCCGATGCGCTCGACAATCGTCGCGCCCGCGTGCTTGCCGCCCGCGACGAACAAGCCGAGCGGTTCGGCTGCAAGCCGGTGCTATTAAAGATCGCTCCCGATCTTACGTTCGCTGAACTCGACGCGATCGTCAAATGCGCGAGGTCGCGGAAAATCGACGGCCTCATTGTCTCGAACACCACGGTCTCGCGGCCAGCCTCATTGCGCGACCCTTCGGC
>JBQTKC010000174.1:0-4516 GCA_052386575.1 Beijerinckiaceae bacterium | reverse complement strand
GCCTTTCGGCTGGCCGCGCAAGCGGGGCCGGGGCCGATTGGTCGATCGCCCTCGCAAGGCGCAAAAAATAATCTCCGCGTTCCCGGCATGCCTCCCACTCCTTACAACCAAGTGCCGCCAAGCGCTGGAGCAACCGCGACGCCGCCACAGGCGCGCCGCCGCGTTTACGGGCCCGGCTCAAAATCACTTTGCCTTTGCCCATGGCTTGCGCGAAATCATGCGCCGTCTGGCCGAGTTTGCGCTCCGGCGGCGTGAGCCCAAGCGCGGCGCGCATGGGCCGGTTGAGAAAAGCATCGGTGCGAGCTTGCGGCGGCCAAACTGTCTCGTCGAGGCCGCCGAGCAACATCACATCGGCGTCGATAAGGCGCGCCTCGAGAAGCCCGAGGATTTGGAGGCGCGGATGCACAAGCGCCGCCTCGCGCAAAATAATTTCGCGCGCAACCGCCGCAAAAAAAAGCCCATAGGATTCGACGTCGAGGGTCATGCTGTCCGGGGCTTTTTGCATGAGCTCCTCGAAGAGAGAGTCGAGTGCCTCCTTCTCCGAGATGCGATCGTCCTCGGAGCCGGCGATCGCCTCGATCGTGTCGCGATGCGCCGCGGCCCACCGGTCCAAGGTCAACTTGCCGCGCAAGTTTAGGAGCGGCGCGAATTTTGCGCCAAGGCGGGACAGCAGTTCGTCGAGGCTCGCCCATTCTTCGGCGGAAATCCGCTGCTTCGCCGGATGCGCGAAAGGGCTATTCGCTTCCGCGCGAGCCGCGGCGATCAAGGCGGGCGGTTCGCCAACAATGCGTTCGGCGAGGCATCCGGCGGCGTTGGCCGAGCGCAGCAGGCCGATTTCGAGCAGCGCTGCCTGCTTGCCAATGTCGGCGCGGAAAAGCCCGAGCCGCAGCAGCGGATGCGCCAAGAGCGCGGCGAGATCCGGCGCCGCCATCTTGCTCGCGGCGCAGGCGATCGCGAGCCGCGCCAGCACGCCAATAGGGCTCGTGCTGAGGGGTTCGCCGGCGGAGTCCTCGGCAGCGACGCCCCAGCGCAGCAATTCCGCGCGCACCCGCCGAGCGAGGTTGCGATCCGGAGTGACCAGCGCCGCCGTCTCGCCAGACGTCTCCAATACCTGCCGCATGGCGATCGCAAGCGCCAGCGCTTCCTCGCGCTCGTCGGCGGCCTCGATCAAACTGACCCCGCCTAATGCGGCATCGAGTTCGCTGGCATCCATACCTCCACGAAATGCGATCCATTCGCCGGTCGACTCCGCCGGACGCAACGCCTCGGAAACAAACCTTCCGCGCATGACAAGGATTGGAATGGCCTCGCCGAGACTGACAACGTCTTCGCGTTTGACCTGGAGAAGGCCGAGGAGGCGGGAGAGCGCCGCTTGCGGATGGGTGAAGGAGCCCTCGATATTTTGCTTAGGGTCGCCCGCGATCATCGCCCATGCGCGATCGTCGAGATCGAGATCGAGGCCGGGCAGCACGACCGCGCCCTTCGGCGCCCGCGCGATTGCCGCGAGCAGGCGCGCGGTCGCGCGATTGGTGCCGGTCGAGCCGATCGCGATGACGGGGCCGCAGAGCGCGCCATCTTGCAGGCGGCGGCTTTGCGCCTCGATCAGCGCAACCTGGCGCCGCACATTGTCCGTCAAGTTGCGTTCGGCGAGAATCTTCGGCAATTGCTCGATCGCGATATTGAGGAAATCGAGCGTGATCCGCCAGTAGCGATCGAACTCGGGCAGAACGAGCGGATCGAGCCTTTCCCAGGCCACATCCTCGATGATCAATTCATCGATGAGATTCGCGAGCTCGCCGGACAAATGCCAGGCATCGGCGGGCGTCGCCGCGACAAGAAAGGACTCATGCGCATCGCACTCATATTTGCCTTGCGCGTCGACCGAGACGATCGCATGGCGCAAGGCGCGCGCCCATGTCAAGATGAGACCGGCGAGCTCCATCCGCCGCGCGATCTCGCCCATTGCCTCGGGGAGACCCGGCTCAAAGGTGCGGTCAAGCGCCCCTTCATCGAAAAGCAGGCTTGTCTCCGCTTCCTCCAGCGCACCGAGCGGCAGAATGCGCGGCAACTGCATCGAGGGGCGGTTTATCGCGCGGAAAAATTTATCGGCGAGCGCGCGGGCCGCGCGCCGCGTCGGCACATAGATCGTGGCTTCCGCCATTGCGAGCGGACCGAGGCTCGCGGAATATCCCTCGACGACGCGGCCTTCGAGCAGCGCGGCGACAAAGGTTTTCAAAAAGGGCGCGCCAGGGGCAATGGTAAAAACGTTCGAGGAATGCATAAAACCTTCGGCTGAGCTCGGGGAACGGCCCGCATCCTACACGGCTTTCCCCGCCTGCCCTAGGTTGCGGCGCGGTTTGCACCAATAGGTTTCGCGTGAAACGATGGCGCCCTGGCCCCTTAGGCATTGTCCGGCAATAATCGCTTCAGGCCGTCATACGCGGGCTTGACCCGCGTATCCAACACGGCAGCTCAACGCCAAGCCTAGCGTTTGGATGGCCGGATCAAGTCCGGCCACAACGGCGCTGATGGAACAAATCGACTCGATTATTTCCGTAGGCGTCCTTAGGATTCGAGCGGCTTCGCCCATATTCAGCACGAAAAGGCTTGCAATCCGTACGGCGTTACCGTACGATCGGACGGCATGAGAATACGGAGCGTCCGCCATAGAGGTTTAAAGCGCTTCATCGAAGACGACGACGCCCGCGAAATCGCGCGCGATCTCGTGAACAGGGTGCGCCGCATCCTAACCGCCTTGATTGCCGCGCCGGACATTGACGCTGTGCGGGGGCCGCCCGGCTGGCGCATCCACCAGCTTACTGGCGGCCGGGCCGGAACATGGAGCGTGTCGGCATCCGGTAACTGGCGGATCACCTTCACTCTCGACAGCGGCGAAATATGCCACCTGAACCTGGAGGACTATCATTGACAGACGACGCTCCTGTTAAAATCGGCATGAAACCATCGCATCCCGGTGAATTTATCCGCGAGGAAATCTTGAGCGAGCTCGGGCTGTCCGTGGCCCGCGCCGCTAGAGTGCTGGGCGTGCGTCGCGCTACCTTGTCCGATCTTGTGAACGAAAAAGCGGCCCTGTCGCCGGAAATGGCGATGCGGGTCGAAAAGGCGTTCGGCATCAACATGGATACTCTGCTGCGCATGCAGGCCTGGCATGACGGCTACACCATGCGGCAGCGAGAAGGCGAAATCGACGTAAAGAAATTCATGCCGGCGGCCGGTTCGCGATGACGGTGCCGCTCGCGCTGGTGTTGAACAAACGGCAGGGAGGTCTTGTCCCGCGGGCAAGGCGGGAAATCGCACAAAGGCTTTGGCGCCCTCCCTGCGACGCGAAACGGTCTAAAATGCACGCTGCGACCGGCGCGCCCACGTTGCCCAAAATCCCAACGCGGATTTTGGTTTAAAGGATCTTTTTGACCGGAAAGAGCGCTAGCGACTCACCTGGCCTCCCGCTATTCTGAGGTCATGCAACGCCACCCGCGCACAAATGCGCCCCGCGTTTCCGGTATCGTCTATCTCGAAGTATCGCACGCCGGCGAGACCTTTCGCATCAATTTGCGGCGAATGGCCGCCGCGCGCCGCTATACCTTGCGGGTCCGGGCGGCGACAAAAGAGGTTGTTTTGACAATGCCCGCGCGGGGTAGCCTTAGCGAGGCAAAGTCCTTCGCCGGCCGGCACGCGGCCTGGATCGGCGTAAAATTGCGCCGGTTACCAGCAAATGTTCCCTTCGAGCCGGGAGCGTTGGTTCCTTTGCGCGGAACGCTGCATCGGATTACCCATTGCCCGGCGAAGCGGGGGAGAGTGTGGATCGAAGATGGCGCGCCCGGGAGCATGCCCTTGCTTTGCGTGAGCGCCGAGGCGCCGTTCGCGCCCCGCCGGGTGCGCGACTTCCTCGTCAAGGAAGCCAGGCGGGACATCGCGGCCGCCGTCGCGAGCCACAACAAGAAACTTGGGGTAGGCCCGCGCAAGATCACCTTGCGGGATACAACGAGCCGTTGGGGATCTTGCTCCGCGTCGGGCGCGCTCAGCTTTTCCTGGCGCTTGATCATGGCGCCTCGTTTCGTCCTCGACTATCTCGCGGCGCACGAAGCAGCCCATCTCTTGCACCTCAATCATTCCGCCGCGTTCTGGGCCACGGTCTCGCGCCTGACGGCGGATACGGCGCGCGCGGAAGCCTGGCTCAAGGGGCATGGATCTGGCTTGCTTCGCTTCGGGGCGGACGTGACCAAGAGTCCAGTTTAGCGCTGCGCGGAATACCTCAACTTGCCGGTGACGGCGCGTTGGCGGCGGCCTCGCTAACGCGCTTGCGGTAAAGCGCGGCGAAATCGATCGGATCGATGTAAAGCGGCGGAAACCCGCCCCCGCGCACGGCGTCGGCGATAATCTGCCGCGCGAAAGGAAACAAAAGGCGCGGGCCTTCGATCATGACCACCGGATGCATGTCGCGTGGGGCAACAGTGCGCAGCCGGACCAGACCCGCATCAGCGAGCGCGAACTTGAA
>JBQTKC010000173.1:0-5776 GCA_052386575.1 Beijerinckiaceae bacterium | reverse complement strand
ACTCGACCTCGAGCCGCGGTGCTGCCATGATGGCAACCTCCTTCCCCGAATCACTCGAATCGGAGGCTCCACCACGATACCGCCCGAGAGAATCCCATCCATATGATCAGTTTCATGGAATCGATCTGCTAGGACCCGCGGCGGCCTCTCTCAAGAGAAATAGACTAAAGTTATGGCGAGCGTTAATAGGCGAGTGTTGCCCGGGTTTTCCCTGGCCTTGGGTTACACGATCTTCTACCTCAGCATTCTAGTGCTCATCCCTATTACCGCGCTCTTTTTCAAGGCAGGTTCGCTATCCTTCGCGGAGTTCTGGGCGGCGGTATGGACGGAACGGGCGCGAGCCGCTTACCTCCTGACCTTCGGAGCCGCTTTTGCCGCCGCGTTCGTCAACTTGTTTTTGGGGCTGCTCCTCGCCTGGGTCCTCGTCCGCTACACCTTCCCCGGCAAGAAGCTCATCGATTCGCTCGTCGACCTGCCGCTCGCCCTGCCAACGATGGTGGGCGGCCTGGTTTACGCCAGCCTTTACGTGGAGAAGGGCTGGCTGGGGCAGTTTCTCGTGCCCTTGGGCATCCACGGGGCCTATTCGCGCTTTGCCATCGTCCTCGTGTTGATTTTCGTCGGTCTGCCCTTCGTGGTGCGAACCGTCCAGCCGATTCTCGAAGACTTGGACCCTGAGTGCGAGGAAGCCGCCGCCTCGCTCGGGGGGACGCGTTGGCAGACTTTTCGGGATATTATTCTTCCAACGGTCTATCCGGCGCTGATCACGGGCTTCGCCTTGGCCTTTGCCCGCGGCATCGGCGAATTTGGGTCCGTGGTTTTCGTCTCGGGGAACATGCCTTACAAGACCGAGATCGCACCGATCCTCATCGTCGCGCGCCTCGAAGAGTTCGCGTACAGCGAGGCGACGGCGATTGCGGCCGTTTTGCTCGTCGTTTCCTTCCTAATGCTCGTGTTGATTAACCTGCTGGAACGCTGGAGCATGCGCCATGAACGCTGAAGTTGCTTTGGAACAACGGCGACCCCTCGCGGCGGACGGGGTTCGCAAGGCGCAACAGGATCCCCTCTGGCTGCGGCTGACCTTGATCCTTGCGGCTGTCTCGGTGATTGCCGTACTGATCGTCATTCCCATGATCTACGTATTCGTCGAGGCCCTGAGCGAGGGCATAGACGCATATTTCAAAAATCTGTTCGCTGATCCCGACACCCGCCACGCGATCCTGCTGACGCTGACCGTGGTCCCCATCGCGCTAGCGGCCAATCTGATTTTCGGGATTGCGGCGGCATGGGCCGTCGCAAGGTTCAATTTCCCTGGACGGACTTTACTCACCGCATTGATCGATTTGCCTTTTTCGGTATCGCCCGTGGTGGCGGGGCTGATGTTCGTGCTGATCTTTGGCCTGCAAGGCTATCTCGGGCCCTTCCTGCGCCGCGACGGCTACGCCGTCATGCCCTACTTCATCTCGCTTCTCGCCGTCGCCGCGTTCATCCTCCTGTTCTTTCTATTCCGCCCGGCCAGTGCAAAAGCGCGTCATGGGTTATGGAACCTTCCCTGGATCTTGGTGCCGACCGGGGGCGCGGCCGTGTTCAGCCTCGCTTTGCTCCCCCAGCTTTATTTCGAGGTTTGGCCTCGTAACGAGAGTTTGAAGATCATTTTTGCCACTCCGGGGCTGATTCTTGCGACCGCGTTCGTTACCTTCCCGTTCGTGGCGCGGGAGTTGATCCCTACCATGGAAGCAGTTGGCTCGGACGAGGAGTTGGCGGCGGTGAGTCTCGGGGCCAGCGGCTGGCAGATGTTTTGGCATGTCACCGTGCCAAACATCAAATGGGGGCTCGTCTACGGGATCATTCTGTGTAACGCGCGCGCCATGGGAGAATTCGGCGCCGTTTATGTGGTTTCCGGCCACATCGCCGGTCAAACCGACACCATGCCCTTGCGGATTGAAAAGCTGTTTCAGGAGTATAATCTTCCTGGGTCTTTTGCGGTCGCATCGGTACTGACCCTGCTCGCGATTCTCACCTTGATTGCAAAAATAAAGCTCGAAAGAAGAGTCCCAACCTCGGCTAAGCTTTTCCGGGCCAAAGATAAGTAGCGCACGACGATGAGCATATTGATCAAGAACGTTTCCAAGACCTTCGGCAATTACGTAGCCCTCGACAACGTCAGTCTCGAAGTGCCCGACGGGGCTTTGCTTGGTTTGCTCGGTCCATCCGGCTCAGGGAAAACAACCCTGCTGCGCATTATTGCCGGGCTCGATGTGGCCGATTCCGGGACCGTGCTGCACGAGGGGGAAGACATAAGCCACCATTCCGCGCGTGACCGCAAGGTTGGCTTCGTCTTCCAGCATTACGCTTTGTTTCGCCACATGACCGTTGCGGATAACATAGGCTATGCCCTGCGAGTGCGGAAAACGCCCAAGGCACAGATTCGCGAACGCGTCGGCGAACTGCTGAAATTGATAAGGCTCGACGGCCTGCAGACGCGCTATCCGGGGCAGCTTTCCGGCGGTCAACGGCAGCGGGTCGCCTTGGCCCGGGCCCTGGCGGCTCAGCCTAGGGTCTTGCTGCTCGATGAACCGTTCGGTGCTCTCGACGCAAAGGTGCGCCAGGAGCTCCGCCAATGGATGCGCAGGCTCCATGAGGATATCCACGTCACCAGCATCTTCGTCACGCATGATCAAGAGGAGGCTTTCGAGGTGGCCGACCGCGTCGCGGTCATGAACCAGGCACGCATCGAGCAAATCGGGACACCGGCTGAAGTCTATGATCACCCGGCCACGTCATTCGTGTATCAATTCCTGGGCAACGTGAATCGTTTCCACGGGCGTATTCACCATGGGCGCTTGCGATTGGGGGATACCGAGGTTCACTCGGCGGAACATCGGGCTCTCAAAGATGCCCCCGCTGTCGCTTACGTCCGGCCGCACGAGATCAAGGTGCGCGCGCTTCCCGAAGGCACGCCGGGCATCGCAGCCATCGTCAAGCACGTCAACTCCGCTGGACCGCTCGTACATCTCGAACTTGAGCGCATTGACGATGGGAGCCGTTTCTTTGCCGAGCTGACCAAGGAAGAATGCAGCCAGCTTCCCTCGCAGCCAAATGCCCAGGTCTTCGTCGAGTTGAAGAACGTGCGCGTGTTCGCGGGGGATGACCACATCAGAGCTTAGATCGGCCCTCTCGCTCGGCGCCACGGGCTGGCGAACGTTGCCCCAGGTCTCGATGATTGAAGCAACAATAATGCGGTGGCCGCTACGGTCCTGGTGGTGAACCCTGATGGGGTAGCGGTCACCCGACGTGAAACGCGCGTGTGTGGCTATCACTCCGGATGGGAACACGCCTATGCGCCGTCCTGGAGTAGCGATGAAACCGCTCCGTGTCGCGCGGCATTTTGTTGCGGTGCCGCGAGGACAACCATGCTAAATTGCGGCGCGGCGCGGCGCGTATCGGATCGCGGTTCGCGCAATCAGCGTTGCAACTGGTGAGACGATGGCAGCCGCGGCCGCCTATCCCGGTACCGGCCTTCCCGGCGTCAATTTCTATAGTCCGATTGGAGTTGTGAGCGGCCTCGGCTCGGCGGGCCGCGGATACTTGGCCGCGCTGCGGGCCGCCGCGATTCCGGTATCGCTTGTACCGGTTCACGAGTTGTTCGTCCATCAGGCGAGCGTCGGGCGCGCCGAGCGCCGGCAACGGCCACGTCACCCAATTGCCCTCGTGCACGTCAACGCCGATTCCGTCCATCGCTTCATTCACTTCCACGCACGAACCTTTGCTCGCGCGCAATATAAGATAGGCATATGGGTGTGGGAGTTGCCGGCGCTTCGCGACGAGTGGTGGAGCGAGCTTCGTCATTTCGACGAAATCTGGGTGCCGTCGAACTTTTGCCGGCGGGCGGTTCAGGCACTGACCGCCAAACCAGTCTTGGTGGTGCCCCACGTGGTACAGGCGAGCGGGGCGCCACGGCCTGGATGGCGCGAGAAGCTGCAAATCGGTAGCGGCGAGTTCCTGTTTCTCTACGTGTTCGACGCATCGAGTTTCGTGGAGCGAAAGAATCCGCGCTGCCTTGTAGATGCGTTCGAAGCCGCGTTCTCGAAGCATGACCATGTCCGTCTCGTGCTAAAAGTGTCGAACGCCGGCAACGACCCGGAGTTTTCCTTGTACTTGGATGCGCTGGCAAAGCGCGATCGCCGCTACGTGGTGTTGCGGCAAACGATGGACCCTCACAAAGTCGCGGGGCTGATCAGCGCTTCCGATTGCTATGTTTCGCCGCATCGCACGGAGGGTTTTGGGCTGACCGTCGCCGAGGCAATGGCCCTTGGTGTGCCGGTGATCGCGACTGACTATGGCGGCACCGCCGACTTTGTAACAGAGGAGGCCGGATTTCCCCTTCGCTATCGTTTGATTGAAGTCGATCGGGACCATGGGCCATATGCGAAGGGCGCGGTGTGGGCTGATCCGTCGCGCGAACACTTGGCCGAACTGCTGCGCTTCGTCGTCGCCAATCCACGCGCGGCGGCGGCAAGGGGGCAGCGGGCCCGCGCGCGCATCTGCGAGGGCTACTCGGCGTCAGCGGTGGGCCGGCAAATTGGCGGACGCCTCGCGGCGATCGCGCCGGGGTAGATGACTCCTGCACCTTGGAGAACGACGTTTGAACGACCGCTCGCCGCTCCGCCGTTTTGTCGCGGTTTGCCGCGACTTTGGATTCTTCATCGCGCTGCGAGTGGCGTACTCCAAGGTTCGGGGCAAACTGTACCCTGCCTTTGCGCTGCCTGACGCGCCGGTCTACAACGCCGGGCACCGGGAGGTGAGCGTTCTTCTCGGCACCGCCGGGCAAGCCGCCGCCACATTGGATGCCGTTGTCGAGGCGCTCGCAGAGCGGGGCTTGTTGGACTGGGAGGTCTGTATCTGCGAGCGCTTTCCGGTGGAGCCGGAGATTGCGGGCGCGCTTGCTCGCATCCGCGGGATGCAGCCATGGATTCGCATCGTGACGGCGGACGAGTCTATCGACGACGCGACGGCGGCTCGATGGACGGTGGAGCAGGCCACGGGACGGTTTGTCGCGTTCGTGGCACCGGGATACGCGCCAAAAGCCGGCGCGATCGCCAGGCTCCTCGCCCGGTTGCAAAACGACTCCGGACTCGATGCCGCCGTGCTGGCCGGAACGGACAGGGATTTGGGCGGTCCGCCGCTGTTGGACGCGGCGGCCGGTTGCCGCCTGTTGCTGCAAAGGAAATCAGGATATTTGGCGGCTCTCGAAGGGCGCTGGCACCTCGTGGCGTCCGTCCTTGCCAAGGATCTCGCCGAGGCGCGCGTGCCAATCGCGTATATGGCGGGCTTGGTGAGTGAAGAGCAGGACTGAACCCGGCGAACAATCGCGAGGGATCGTGATGGTTGGCACGCGCGGTTTGGGCCACGATCGCCGCGACGGCCGGTGCTGCGACGGCGCCGATGAGCCGGAGAAGTTGCAATTTTTTGAGATCATGCTCTCTGTCTGCGCAAGCGGGTCGGCAGCTTTAAGCGCTTTGCAAATGCGGCGCGGGCTTGTTATATGCGCGCGCGAAAAAATGCTGTTCCCTGATAGCTCAGCTGGTAGAGCAATCGACTGTTAATCGATCGGCCGCAGGTTCGAGTCCTGCTCAGGGAGCCAGTCAGTCATTTGTCCAGCCCGGAGACATAGGTAACAAAGCGTACCTAAGACATGGGTGACAACCTTGGGCCGAAGGGGTTGTCGAGGGGTTGCAAGGTTTTCTGCTCCAGGTCGAAATATCCAAGATCATAGTGC
>JBQTKC010000172.1:0-10938 GCA_052386575.1 Beijerinckiaceae bacterium | reverse complement strand
TTGCCGCAGATTGGCCAAGGACTGGGAAAATCTCAACCTCAGCGCCCTCACATTCCTTCGCTTCGCCTCTATCCGGCTCATGCTCAGAAAGCTTTGTAATCCTTCATGAACTTTCGAGACGGACTCTCAGAAAGCTCTGTAATCCATCATGAAGTTCCGCAACAGACACTTAGGCCGCGAGAAAGGCCGTTCAACTTGCTATTGAGTATGACTTCTCTTCGACAAATTCAGAGTTGAAGAGCAAGTTGATCTTTCTCTTTAGCATTACCCTCCGATCGTTGGTCTTGTAGACCTGTCTTGCCAGCGAGACAAAGGCGGCGCCGAAGTCTTGCCTTGCTTCATGTCCGCGCAGGGCGTTCTCGACGTTCCAGAGCACGCCATTCACGGACTTGAGTTCCGCCTGAAGTTCGGCTAGCCGCGCGCCGCCGAGGCCTCGCTCGCTCTTGAGCGTCCGCAACAAGGCGAGTTCACGCCGGATATTTTCGAGCTTCGCTGCTTCCCCGATGCGACTTTCCTTGATCTCCAAGATCGTGATCTTATCGATGAGCTCGCCAATCGCCGCGGGGATTGTGATTGCCGTCTTTGCGCGTGGTGCGCCCGTAGATTGGCGAGCTTTTTCCGTTACATCTGCCGCAATGCTCGCCGCTATGCGCATAAAAACGGACTCCCAGTCTCCTTTCTCGGCTTGGCGAAAGAGCCGCATGCTGGGATACCAAGGGCTATCTTCGCGATCCATCAGCCATCGCCAATCCGGCACGCGCTCCAAGGCGAGAAAAACCGGCCTTCCCAAGGCCCCGGCTAGATGCGCGAGCGCGGTATCCGAAGTCACGACGAAGTCGAGGCTCTCCATCGCCGCCGCACATTCCACAAAGGAGTCGGGTCCGGAATCGAAATCGCTTCCCAGGCTCTCGATCGTGAAACGCCCGCCCGCCGGCGCTTCCACCTCGATGGCGGCTTGATTTTTCATGAGGCTGATCAGCCTCACGTCTTCTATCGCCGCGAGCGGCGCGAAACATGGAAGCGCAATCGACCTCTGAAGGTTGATCAATTTGTTGCCTTGCCAGCCAATGCCGATTCGGTACCCTTTGGTGCCGATCCGCCCGGCCCATTTCGCGACGAGGCCTGGTTCTGGACGAAGATACGGAATTTGCGCCGGAACGGTCTCCAAACTGGTTTGGAACCCGCGAGGAAGGCTCATGAGCGCGCTCTGAAACGCAAAGCTTTCTTTTGAATCGAGAGCTTCGACGAGGCGAACCTGCTTCGGCAAGGTCCGTAGAAGCCGGTGCATGTTCTTACGGCACAGGAAGGTAACATCGGCGCCGGCGTCAACGAGACACAGAAGAAAACGCGAAAACTGGATCAGGTCGCCGAGACCCTGCTCATCCCATACGACAATTGCTTGCCCGGCCAATTCTTGGCCCTCCCACACCGGCAAATCCGAGACGAGGGTTTTGGGTGGCGCATTCGAACAATCAAAGCGGCTTTCGAAATCCTCAAAGCCCGCTTTCATTATGCCCTTGAGGAGGAGCGCGCCGGCCCGATTGACCCGCGCATCCGGATAGCCGGGCTTGTGGTTCAAGGCCTTGTCGAAATAGACCAAAGCCTCGTCGATCTGGCCCGCCTCCTTCAGGGCGAAGCCAAGACCGGACAACGCTTCGGGAAAGTCTGGTTTTATACGCAGGGCTTCATTATAGCAGGCCACGGCCTCCGGGTGTCGATCGAGTTCCTGCAAAACGCCGCCGCGATTAAACCAGTTGTCCGGCGCGCCGGGAACAAGGCGGACGGCTTCGTCGAGACTGGCCAGAGCCTCGCCAAATCGCCCGAGTCTGTGGAGCGCGGCACCGCGAATGCCAAGACTCTGCGGATGCTCGGGGACGCGCCGCAAGATCTCATCGCAGGATAAAATTGCCTCCTCGGCGCGGCCCATTTGAAGCAAAATATTGGCGCGATTGGTCAGGGCAGGCATAAACCCTGGCCGGATTTTTAAGGTATATGCGCAGGCGGCAAGCGCGTCTTCGAGCTGGCCGAGCTCGCGCAAGATGTTGCCGCGGTCGCAGGAGGCTTCGTAATAGGAAGGATCGAGTGCAAGCGCGGCATCGTAAGCGGCCAGCGCTTCCTGAGGCCTGCCAAGCTTCTGCAGGGCTATCCCTTTGTTGTAGAGCGCCTGCGGGTATTCGACGCGGTAACGCGATGCCAGGTCATAGGAGATGAGCGCCTCCTCGAGACGGCCGAGCTTTTGCAGAACATTGCCTCGGTTGAGTTCCGTTTCCGCATCGGGCGGACCGCGCCGAACGGCCTCTTCGTAAGCGGCGAGAGCATCTTCGTGGCGTCCGAGTTTTTGCAAGACGGAGCCTTTATTGGAAAGATGCGCGCTGTCGCGGGGCCTTATCTTCTCGATCGTTTCGAAACAGACGAGGGCTTCATCAAGCCGCCCAAATCGTTCAAGCAGGGCGCCGCGATTTGTCAGTGCCCCCCAATGGTTAGGGGTCCATTGCAACGCAGCCTCGTAAGCGGCGAGCGCATCGGCCACGCGCCCGAGGCTCTGCAAGACGGCACCCACGCAAAACAATGCCTCCGCGTCATGCGGCCGGAGTTTGAGGATTGCTTCGAACGATTCGAGAGCTTCATGTGGCTGACTAAGCCGCTGTAGAACGTTACTGCGGGCGGAGAGCGCTTCGGGAAAGTGTGGTTGCAATGCAATCGCGCGATCGAACCATGTGAGAGCATGCCGCAAATCGCCGGCATTGAAATGGATCAGGCCGAAGATATAGCATCCGGCATTACTCCGCGCGGCGAGATCCGCGTATTGCTTGATTTGCGCAATCGCCTCTTGCCGCGCGCCAGCATTAAGCAAGGAAAAGGACTTTGTGATCGCGGCTCGGAGACCCGCCCCGTTCTGCAGCTCTTCATGCGAATCGAGGCTATCCAAATGTTCAAGCTGGGGGACGCCCATTTGCCCGTGCTCATCAGGATGCGGGACGTCGAGCCCAAACCGCATGGTTTTCATGGGTTATCCGATACGGCGGGAGAGATCGAAAGGTGCCAAGTCTAACTGTTCCGCGAAAATGATGACGTGCCCGCGGACCACTGGACTAGATTTGAGCGTAGAAATCTTTTGCGGGCCTGACGCGCGGCGGTCGCAGCACCAAATAACTACCGGCTGGCGCCGGTAGGTTCGTGCTCCTGAAGATACTGAAGCACGATATCGTCCGTGATGTTGCCGCTGGCGGTGGAGAAGCGGCCTCTGGACGCGCTGGACGAGGTCGCTGACCGCGATATGCGGCGGGATTTCCACGAAAATATGGACATGTTCCTGCGACAACGCGCCGGAGACGATTGTTGCGCCCAGTTCCTTGCAGACCTGCCGAATGGGCGATTCCCCACGCGGGGCGCCCATTTTACCGCGAAAAACGCGAGGCTTAGTCGCGCCGCGCGGCCCTTGCCCCAAATTGGAGCACAAACGCGCGGACGGCGGGAAGCATGCCTTTGACGATGCGTTCGACTCCGGCGGGATTGGGATGCAATCCATCGCCAAGTTTAAGAGCCGGGTCGCCCGCCACCCCTTCGAGAAAAAACGGATAGAGCGGCACGTCATATTTTTTGGCAAGCGCCGGGTAGATCGCGTCGAAGCGCGTTTTGTAATCCTGACCGAGGTTTGGCGCGGCCTTCATGCCCGCGATCAAGACTTTGATATTGCGCGCCTTGAGTTTTCCAAGAATGCCGTCGAGAGCGGTCCGCGTCACCTCGGGATCGATTCCGCGCAGCATGTCGTTGGCGCCAAGTTCCAGGATCACGCCGTCAGCACCTTCAGTGAGCGCCCAATCGAGCCTCGCTTGGCCGCCGGACGCGGTGTCGCCGGACACCCCGGCGTTGACGACGCTTACTGCAAAACCTTCCGCGCGCAGCGTCTTTTCGAGGACGGCGGGAAAGGCGGCGCCGGCTGCCAACCCAAAACCGGCGACCAGACTATCGCCGAAGGCAATGATTTTCAGGTAGGCCGTTTCCTTCGCCGCGGACCAGGCCGGAGATAACAGTACCCCCAACAAAAGCGCGGCTGATAATTGCAGGAAAGCCCGGCGATGGCCATATCCGCCTGGCCTTGACCGCGGCATCGGGTGGAGCACGGCGGTTTCGCGTGCGGTTTTGGAGGGCATGGATGGGGGAACCGGCGGTTGAACTCGAAAATGTGCATCTAAGCCTGGGACGCGGGCCAGCGCGTGTCCATATCCTCAAGGGAATTTCGCTTACCATAGGGCGCGGCGAAACAGCCGCCCTCACCGGGCCTTCGGGCTCGGGCAAAACCACCCTTCTCATGGTGATGGCGGGCCTTGAGCGGCCCGATGCGGGCTCCGTCAAGGTCGACGGCACCAGCCTCGGCCGCCTTGGCGAGGACGCGCTCGCGCGCTTTCGGGGCGCGCGGATTGGCATCGTATTCCAGTCGTTTCACCTTATTCCCACCATGACCGCTCTCGAAAATGTCGCGATTCCGCTCGAATTGGCGGGGGTCGCCGAGGCGTTTGCGCTGGCCAGCGCCGAGCTTGCAGCTGTCGGGCTCGATAATAGACAAGGCCATTATCCGGCGCAATTGTCGGGCGGCGAACAGCAGCGCGTCGCGCTCGCCCGCGCGTTGGCACCGAACCCGGCCATCCTTGTCGCCGACGAGCCAACGGGAAACCTCGACGAGGCAACAGGTGCTGGCATCATCGAACTCATGTTCGCCTTAAAGCGCGATCGCGGCGCGACCTTGATCCTGGTCACCCACGATTTTGCGCTCGCCAGCAAATGCGAGCGTAGGATCGAATTGCGCTCCGGCCGCATCGAGGATTTTGCCGCGGCAGCCGTGCCGAACCAGGCATAATGGTCCAGACGCTTTTTCTGATTGGGAAACCGTGCCGCGCAAAAATTCCAGGTGCATGTGGCGTGCTATGGTTTATAGGCCCTTCGCGGTCGAAAACGAAGGCGCTGGGGGCGCCATTGGACAAAGCATGGACACATGAATTTTTCCCGCCGCGCCCTCCGGCAGGGCGCTCCCGTCGCAACCCGCGAGATTATCCCGGCGCTTGCCTCGGCGATCGCCTGCATAACGATAGTCGGCGTCGGGCTTTCACTAAGCTTGATTTTGCTCTCACTGCGCCTTGCCGGACAAGGGTATAGCGCTCATGCGATCGGTTTGAACGCCACCGCCGGCGGGTTTGCGGTCCTCGCCGGCGCCGGCTTTGTTCCAGTCCTGGCGCGCCGGATTGGTGTCAAGCCGTTGCTGTTGCTGGCGCTCCTCATCGCTTGCCTCAGTCTTATGAGCTTTGCCTTGACGAACGATTTTTGGGCATGGCTTGCTATTCGAGCGGTGTTTAGCGGCGCTCTTTGCATAATGTTTGTCACCAGCGAATATTGGATCAACGCGATCGCTCCGCCCCGGCATCGCGGCTTCGTCATGGGATTTTACGAGACCAGCCTTGCAACCGGCTTTGCCGCTGGCCCGTTGATCCTTGGTTTTGCCGGCACCGCGGGCGTAACGCCTTTCATTGCGGCCACGGCAGTCTTGGCCGTCGCGGCCCTGCCGATTGTCCTTTGGAGCGGCAAGGCGCCCGAGATCGAGACTGCTCCGAGCGTTCCCCTTCTCGGCTTCCTCACCAGCGTTCCCGCCGCCACCTTGGCCGGACTGCTGCATGGCGCAATCGAGACCGCGAGCCTCGGCCTCCTGCCGGTCTATGCCCTTCGCGCCGGTCTTAGCCCGCAAACCGGAGCCTTGTTCGTTAGCCTCTTCGCGCTCGGCAATATCTTGTTTCAAATCCCCATCGGCTTTGTCTCCGACCATATGGATCGCGCGAAATTATTGTTGTCGCTTGGCGGCTTCGGTCTTTGCGGCGCAGTCGCGCTCGCTCTTGCTGGGCCCTCCCACCTTGTTTTCTTTTGCGGCCTGCTTCTCCTGTGGGGTGGCGGCGTCGGCGGCCTTTATGCCGTCGGACTGGCCCACCTCGGCTCGCGCTATCGCGGGCCGGATTTAGCCAGCGCCAATGCGGCCTTCATCATGCTCTACGCGCTTGGCATGCTCGGCGGCCCGCCAATCGCCGGCTTCGGCATGGATCTTTTCCCGCCCAACGGGTTTTTCTTCGCCATCGCGACCCTGCTCGCGCTCTATCTCGGTCTCGTTTGCGGGCGCCGCCGCCCGCAATAGCCATGGTGCATCACCCGCGCTATGTTGCACGGGAATTTGACTCTATCGGTTGCTTGTCCCCGCGTCGAACGTCACAAAACATGGCAGAAGAAACGCATTTCGGTTTTTCCCGCGTGCCGCTTGCCCGCAAGCAGGCGCGGGTGGACGCGGTTTTTGACAAGGTCGCGCCCCGCTACGACCTCATGAACGATCTGATGTCCGGCGGCCTCCACCGGATCTGGAAAGATATTTTCGCGAGCAGGGTGAAGCCCTCCAAAAAAATCCGGTTCCGCCTTCTCGATGTGGCGGGCGGCACCGGCGACATCGCCTTCCGGG
The DNA here is from genome assembly GCA_052386575.1 of Beijerinckiaceae bacterium. GTDB lineage: Bacteria > Pseudomonadota > Alphaproteobacteria > Rhizobiales > Beijerinckiaceae > Methylocapsa. The sequence continues at coordinate 4,448 of JBQTKC010000172.1, read as the reverse complement.
TCGCGAAGGCTGGCTCGCCCTTGACCGAGGTCGTTGTGCTGGACATCAATGCCGGCATGCTGGAGGAGGGGCGAAGGCGCGCCGCCAAGCGGCAATCCGGCGCGGCGCTCGACTTTGTCGAGGCCAATGCCGAGGAGCTGCCCTTCGCCGATGACAGCTTCGATGCCTATACGATCGCCTTCGGCATTCGCAATGTGCCGCGCATCGACAGGGCGCTCACCGAGGCGCACCGGGTTCTCCGACGTGGCGGCAAGTTCCTCTGCCTCGAGTTTTCGGATGTGGACGTGCCCATCCTCGACCGTCTCTACAAAGCCTATTCGTTTCGCGTCATCCCTCGTATCGGCCGCTTGGTGGCGGGCGACGAAAAACCCTATCGTTATCTCGTCGAATCGATCGCCCGGTTTCCGGATGCCGAGAGTTTTTGCGGCAAGATCATTGGGGCGGGGTTCGAGCGCGCCTCGTTCACACGCCTTTCGGGCGGGATAGTCGCCATTCATTCGGGCTGGAAGCTTTAGGCGTGAGTTTGACAAAGGCATAAATTGTCCCGATCCAAACATGTGATCAACTACCGCGAGCAGGCACATGATTCTTAAAAGCAAAGCAGGTGATCGTGTTGCGATCGTTTGCAACCAGCCTGCGTCGAAGCGCGATCCAGGCCTTCCGGATCGGACCATGCGTTAGGGCGGGCAAATTTGAGTTCCTCCCTTGGCTCCCTTCTCCGGCTCACCCGCGCGGCGTTCGTGCTCGCCCGGGCCGGCGTGTTCAGGGATATCGATCCTTCGATTCTGCCCCCCGCGGCACGGCTGCCGCTCGCCTTGGCGAGACTCCTTGGCAAGGGGGGCGGGAAAACCGCTGGAGCCAAGGCGGCCGGCAAAAAGGCGTCCGGCCTCGCTAATCTCCCCGCCGCGATCAGCCGGCTCGGGCCTTCCTATGTGAAACTCGGCCAATTCCTCGCGACGAGGCCCGATGTTGTCGGCGGAGCCATCGTCCAGCACCTCGAGCTTTTGCAGGACCGGATGGCGCCTTTTCCGCGCGCGGTCGCGGTCGCGACCATCGAGGCCGAGTTCGGCGAACCGCTCGGCCGCACCTTTATAAGCGTCGGAGAGCCGGTCGCCGCCGCCTCGATTGCCCAGGTTCATCGCGCGCGCGTGACAGATCCGGAAGGCGAACGTGACGTCGCCGTCAAGGTGCTGCGTCCGGGCATCGAGCGGCTTTTCAAACGCGACCTCGGCGACATGTATTTCGCCGCGCGCCTGGCTGAGCGCTGGTTTCAGGACACCCGCCGCCTAAAACCGGTCGAGGTCGTCGATACGCTGGCCCGCACCGTCAAAATGGAAATGGATTTCCGGCTCGAAGCCGCAGCGGCTTCCGAATTCGCCGAGAATACCGCGCAAGACAAGGATTTGCGGATTCCGCGAATCGACTGGGAGCGGACCACCAAAGAGGTGCTGACGCTCGAATGGATCGATGGAACGCCGTTGTCCGACATCCACGCGCTCGCCCGCGAGGGTTTCGATCTACCGGACCTCGGCCGCAACGTCGTTCAATCCTTTCTGCGCACCGCGATGCGGGACGGACTTTTCCATGCCGACATGCATCAGGGAAATCTGTTCGCCGACGCGCACGGGCGCCTCACAATGGTGGACTTCGGCATCATGGGCCGCCTTGGTTTCAAGGAGCGGCGCTTTCTCGCGGAAATCCTCTATGGCTTCATCAAGCGCGATTACATCCGCGTGGCCGAGGTCCATTTCGAGGCGGGCTATGTGCCGCGCGTGCACAGGGTCGAGGATTTCGCGCAGGCCCTCCGGGCGATCGGCGAGCCGATCCATTCTCGCACCGCCGATCAAATTTCCATGGCAAAACTGCTGACGCTTTTGTTCGAGATCACCGGCCTTTTCGACATGAAGACGCGGACCGAGCTGGTTCTGTTGCAAAAGACCATGGTTGTCGTCGAAGGCGTGGCACGAACGCTCGATCCGAAACTCAACGTGTGGACAACCGCCGAACCGGTGGTCAGCGCCTGGATCGAGCAGAACCTCGGCCCCATCGGCAAATTGCAGGACGTTGCCCGCGCCGCCACGACGCTCGCGCGGTTCGCCGCCGATCTGCCTTCGGTGCTGTTGCGCGGCGAAAACATCGTCAATCAGCTCGAAGGCATGGCCGAAAATGGTTTCGAGTTATCGGAGGCCGTGATCGCGAAAATCGGCAAGGCCCAAGCGCGCGGCGCGCGCTTCGGCCACATCGCGCTCTGGCTCATCGCCCTGATCGGATTGTTGCTGCTGTTGCGATATTAATAATTGCGCGTCGTATTTTACCTCCGTAGCTATCACGTTGACGAACGAAGCCGCTGGGTCATGGTTATCATGGCACTAGGCCCAAGCGGAAGGCCAAAACTGTCAAGAGCGTGTCGCAACCGCAGAGACGCGGTTCGAAATCGGATCAGGAGACTTATGCAGAGCGTCGTAAAGAAGCCAGCATGGCCGGCCTTTGACCTCATCAAGTGTATGTGTGCGGTCGGCATGGTTCTGGTGCATGGCTTTTACTGGACCTGGACCATGCATGGCCGTTTTTTCCTGCCTCCAGACAGCCTTTGGTTCATCGCCTTTCAGTGGGGAATGTTGCTCGGGGTCTTTCCGCTGACGCTGCCGTTCCTGGCGGGCGCGGCCTTGCGTCTGCGTTACTCGGAGCCTTCAGATGAGCGCGTGCCGACCAAGATGTTGGGTATGCTGGCTCTGCAATCCGCGGTACTTGCTGCACTTGGCTATGCCATGAATGTCCTCGCGGCCGGATGGTATGTCCTCTGGGCCTGGAACGTACTGCAACTCATTGCCGTGTCTTTTCTGCTGATCGGCACTCTTTACTTGAGCAAGTCGATCTTGCCCGTTGCGGCTCTGGGCGTCCTGGTCCTCGCCCTGACCGAGCCTTTGCGCGACGGATTGCCGGACCAGGACCGCAACGCGATCTTCCGCGTGATTCTCGGGGATCGCCTCGAATGGCACCAATGGCCAATCTTCCCCTGGTCGGCGACCGTTGCCTGCGGCTTCGTGCTGGCAGATGCCTACTCCCGCTTTCGCTGTGACCGCTTTGTTTGGGGCTGCGCCGTCTCAGGTTTGGTGCTGACCTCTTTCGCCGGCCTGCTTGGGCGGATCAAACCCGTCTTCGATCCGAAGAATCTGATCGGAGCTCAGATCATGGTGCCACCTCCCGAGACGGTGCTGGGCATCGTCGGTGTGTTGTTGCTCCTATTTGCGGGTTTGACGGCAATTCAAAGCCGGCTGCACTTTTCCCGTAGAGGCATCGTCCGCTGTTTCAGCGGGGGAATCCTGTGGATCTACTTGATCCATATGATCGTTGGCGTGCGTTTATCCGATATCATTTTCAATCATTTCGATCATGCCGGTATTGTTACGGCTTTGTCGCAGGGTTGGCATCCCGTCTTCATGATCGCTTTCCCGGTAATGCTTCTCCTACTGAGCTGGGGGGTCGGCTATGCCACAATCGTTTGGCTCCATGACAAACGCGTCTCGATCCGCCTGCGCCGGGTGGGGGTTGCCCGCCCCTAGAACAGGCTTGCCCGAGCCCTCGTTCCGAATGGATACCAGCCGTGATCAGAGCGGTTATCCAGACGCGTCAGATAGGGAGGGAGATTTGAAGAAATTGTTATGACATTATAGAACAATATTTAATACTTGACGGCACTGTATCGGAAGCGCAGCAATGAAAGAAAGCATTTCGCTGCGACCTTTGCGACGCCAGTGCCGGTGTCGGCACAATGATCGGGCTGGAATCCTGCTCCAGCAGTTTGGAGTTAGGAGACACAGGGGAGACACGGAGGAGACACGCAAATGAGCCAGAAATATTTTGGATGGACGATAGCGGGAAGCGCACTGCTCGTTGCCACGGCGATCGTGGCCCTCCCTGCGATGGGGAATAATCCGCCGCCCCCGCCACCTGTGCGGTTGGACCTAGTGCGTGACATGGCTTTTGGCCCAGCAATCTTTACGACTGGCCGCTCCAAGACGCCGGATGGTTTTACGCAGATTGATTTCGCGTTGCCTCAGGGCAAGAGCTTCTCCTACATCGAGGGTAAATCGATAACCTTGAATGATGGAAGGAAGACGCTTTTTATCTCGATCAAAGGGGCTGACTTGCAGGTTGGAAAGCGGCACTGCAAGAGTAGTGATACGGCCTGCATTGTCCATGCCATCCGGCGCAAGCTGAAGAATTTCACCGATCACGATTCGGCGCAATCATTTGCCATTTTGCGCCGAACTTTGGCGACGCTTACCTTGCAGGGTAGGATTAACGACATTCTGGTGGCGCTTGCCACCCTCCCAAGGAACTCGGACGATGATAACCGCGAAGATGACGATTGATCACGCCAGAGACGATAACAACGGATGCTGTTCCTGATGGCTGCCGCGTTGCCGCGCCCGATAGTCATGTCA
>JBQTKC010000171.1:0-2826 GCA_052386575.1 Beijerinckiaceae bacterium | reverse complement strand
CGTTTCTTCAATAAACTCAAACACTTTCGAGCCATCGCCACGCGATACGACAAACTCGCCAGAAATTTCCTCGCCGGAATTCAGCTGGCCCGCGCTATCATCTTGCTCAACTGAACACAGGCCCTAGAAAAAGCGTGCAATTTTTTCGGGACATGTTTTGGCGTTCTCGCGTGGATTTGGCCCCCCTGAATGGAAAATAAAGGAATCGAGACGGCTCGTGCGCGATTAGGTCGCGATCCCATTTTGCGCCGCGAGCTGGCCAAGGTCAGTGAGCGGCCGGGCGCCGATATGCTGGATGATCTCCGCGGCGGCAAGTGCGCCAAGCCTCGCGCAGGTGACGAGGTCCTTGTTTTTGCTAAGCCCGGCTAAAAATCCAGCGGCGAAGAGATCGCCAGCTCCCGTCGTGTCGACAACCCGCTCCACGGGGAAGGCTGGCACGGCGAGAACCTCGTCTTGCGTTACGATGAGCGATCCCCGCTCCGAGCGGGTGACGACGCCTAGAATATTTTCCGTGCGCAGCTTCGCGGCGGCGGTGTCGAAATCGGCGGTTTGATAAAGCGAATGCAGCTCGCTCTCGTTGGCGAAAAGGATTTCGACAGAGCCAGAGCGAATGAGCCCTAAAAACTCCTCGCGGAAGCGATCGACGCAAAAGGAGTCGGACAGGGTTAGAGCAACGCGCCGTCCGGCTTCCCGCGCGATTTTTGCTGCCTTGACGAAAGCCGCTTTCGCGGCCGGAGGATCCCAAAGATAGCCTTCAAGATAAACAATGGCCGACTGCTTGACGAGGGCCTCGTCGACGTCCGCTTCGGTCAGGTTCTGGGCGGCGCCCAAAAACGTGTTCATGGTGCGCTGGCCGTCCGGCGTCACGAGCACGAGGCAGCGGGCGCTCGCTGGCCCGTCGGTTGCGAAGGCGGTCGAAAAATCGACTCTTGCCGCACGGATATCGTGCGCGAAGGCCGCACCTGTTTCGTCGTTCCTGAGCTTGCCGATGAAGGCCGCGCGGCACCCTAGACTCGCCGCGCCAATGATCGTGTTGGCAGCCGACCCTCCCGATACGAAGGTCGCCGGACCCATGGCCTTGTAGAGAGCCTCGGCGCGCTCCTCGTCGATCAATGTCATCGCGCCCTTGCGCAGTCCTTGGGCAGCAAGGAAATCGTCGCCGGTCAGGCCGATGATATCGACGACGGCGTTGCCAAGCCCTAGCAAATCGAATCGGCAAGATGGCATTAACTTCCCCGGGGGCGAGGTACTTCACGAAATAGCTGATGAACAATACCGTCAAAGCCATGCATTCAGGGCCTTGACATCATGCGCGGAGGGGGCTCGCCGTGCAAGCCATCGACAAAAAAAACCGGAAGAACCACGACCCAGGAACGAAAAGCGCCGCACGGCCTGCCGCCTATTCTCCCGCCTGCACATCGGGCTGGGCCAGCAAGGGCGGCGTCCCTGATGCCGCCGCGCTTTCCGCTTTTTGCGCGATAATCATTTCATCCCGGACATTCGCGATTCGCCGGAGTTTGGCCATCGCCGCGCCCGTGCCGGCTGGAATAAGGCGGCCGACGATGACGTTTTCCTTAAGGCCTTCCAAGGTATCGGCCTTGCCGTTGACGGCCGCCTCGGTCAACACCCTTGTCGTCTCTTGGAAGGAGGCGGCCGAGATGAACGAGCGCGTCTGCAACGACGCCTTGGTGATCCCGAGGAGAACCGGAGTTCCGGAGGCCGGCTTTTCGCCCGCCTCGATCGCCGCGGCGTTGGCCTCGTCGAGCTCGACCTGATCGACTTGCTCGCCAGGCAAAAACCCGGTGCCGCCCGGATCGACGATATCGACCTTCTGCAGCATCTGCCGGACGATCACCTCGATATGTTTGTCGTTGATGCTAACCCCTTGCAGCCGGTAGACTTCCTGAATCTCGTTGACAAGATAGGAAGCAAGTTCCTCGACGCCCTTGATCGCCAAAATGTCGTGCGGCGCCGGATTTCCATCGACGATATAATCGCCCTTTTCGACGACGTCGCCGTCCTGGAGATGGATATGTTTGCCTTTTGCGATCAAATATTCGATTGGCTCGGCGCCTTCTTCATTTGGGACTATCGAAATGCGGGTCTTGTTCTTGTAATCGCGCCCGAATTGCACGGTGCCGGAGGCCTCGGCGATAATCGCATGATCCTTCGGCCGGCGCGCCTCGAACAGTTCGGCTACGCGCGGCAGACCGCCGGTGATGTCGCGCGTCTTCGCCGAGTCCATCGAGATGCGGGCAACGATGTCGCCAGCCTTGACCAGCGTGCCTGGATCAACCCCAATGATCGAATCCACGGGCAGCACATAACGCGCTTCGCCGCCGCGGTTGAGCTTGCCGATCTTTCCGTCCGCCGATTTGATCACGATGGCGGGCTTTAAGGTCGCGGAGCGCTGATTGAGGCGCCAGTCCATGACCAGACGCTTGGCGATGCCGGTTGCCTCGTCGATGGTTTCCGTCATGGAAGCCCCTTCGACCAGATCCTCGAAGCCGACAATCCCGGCGACTTCGGTCAGAATCGGCCTTGTGTAAGGATCCCACTCGGCAATGCGCTGGCCGCGCTTGATCTTGTCGCCCTCGTCGACTTTGAGCCTTGCGCCATACTGGATCCTGTGGACCGCGCGTTCCACGCCATCTGGGCCCTCGACGATGATTGCGACATTGCGCGCCATGACCATAAGGTCGCCTTCGCTATTGCGGGCGAGATGGCGATTGCGAATTTTCACGACTCCATCGAAATTGGATTCGATGAAGGATTGATCGGCGATTTGCGCCGCGCCGCCGATGTGGAAGGTGCGCATCGTGAGCT
>JBQTKC010000170.1:0-7350 GCA_052386575.1 Beijerinckiaceae bacterium | reverse complement strand
TCCTTGAGCGCCGAAACATCGGCGCAATCGAACCGCCCCCGCCCGTCAATCCGTGCCAAGCCAAGCCCCCTGGCTCACCGCACCAGATGAGCTTCAACTATGCATGACTTTCCCCGGACAGCCCTGCGCTCAATGGCCCCCGGCTTCCTGGCTGCCCTTTTGGACGCTCAAAAATATCTTTGGGTCGGACGGTCCCTCGACATCGAGAAATCCGGCCGCGCCCTTTTGCAGGCGGCCCAAGCTGTGGTCGACTAAAATATAAGTCCCCGGAACTTGCGTCTTGAATTCGACCATCGTCGCCCCTCCGGCGGGGACCAGGGTGGATTGTACATTGCTGAGGGTCTCGGACGCCCCTTCGGGGTGGACCTTGTCAAAAATCTCGCCGATGACGTGAAAGCTCGAAACGAGATTGGGCCCCGCATTTCCGAAAAAGATCCGCACCGTCTCGCCCACTTTGGCCTTTAGCGCGCGCGCTTTGGCAAGCGACCCGGCGCTCCCATTGAACACCACGAAATCGGGTGTCTCGTTCACCATTTTGTCGACAGCGGCCTCGTGGACCCCGTTTTGGGTAGGGTCACCCTTGAGATAAATATCGCCTTCCATCACGTAGAATTCCTTGTCCACCTTCGGCCAGCCTCCCGGCGGCTCGACAACCATGAGACCGTACATTCCATGCGAAAGATGATAGGGAATCATTGGCGTCGCGCAGTGATAGATATAAACGCCGGGATACATGGCCTTGAATTGGAAGACGCTCGTTCCGCCGGGTGGAGTTTGGGTCACTTTGCCGCCGCCGCCAGGTCCGAGCACGCCATGTGAGTCGATGCTATGGCTGACCGGACTGTCGAGCGCATTGCGTAGCGTGAGCTCGACGGTATCGCCCTGGCGGACGCGGATCATCGGGCCGGGCACGGTCCCATTATAAGTCCAATAATGGTAGCCGATTCCCTCGGCGAGGAGTCCGGTGGCTGGCCGGGCGTCGAGCTCGACATGAACCAACGCCGGCTTCTTCCGGTTGACCGGCGGCGCAATCGCGGGCGCGGGCAAACGCGCGAGATTAGCGGGCAGATCGGGAACCAAAGCCTCGTCCGTCACGGGAGCAGGAGGCGAAGTTTCCGACGAGAGGCCGGGTTGTTGCGCCCCCTGCGCCTCGGCGCAGGCGGTGGCCCATGTTGTGCAAAAAGCGGCGGGAAGCACGGCCGCACGTATGAAGGATACCAGCGGTCCGCGAAAACATTTAGCAATAAAGACTCGAGACATCGCTTCACTCCTTTTGTATAAGCGGCGGCTGAACCGTCCCGCTGATGTATTTTCGCACTCCTCTCGAAATCGAAGGAAGCTCGCCGGCCGCTCCAAATGGGCCGACGATCAGCTTGCCCGTCATGCCCGCTTCCTGGTGACCTGGCATATCGCAAACGAATTCATATTCGCCGGGCTTTGCGAACACGGTCTTCTTGCGGACGATCTCGCCGGCCTTTACTTCCAAGCGAAAACCCAAGCCTGGCACGAAAATACCGTGCTCGGTTTCAGCGCCGCTGTTGTCGAGAACCAGCGTGAACTCGCGCCCCGCGGCGACCCGGACCGTTGCCGGAGCATAGTTGAATTCCGTGGAAACGATCCTGACTTCGGCGGGCGTCGTCTGGATCGAGGGCTCCGGCTGCGCCAGAGTAGCTGTCGAAATCACTGCCGCTACGATAATAATATTGCTTGCTGCAAGGCGCCGGGATTCAGTCCTGTCTGCCAATTCTCTCTCCCGCAACCTAGTAAACTGCAACACTCGCGGCACGAGCGCACCCCCCAATTGGAGGGTGCGAATCGCGATTCCACCCTTCAAGCGAGTCGCCTCTCCGGGGCCGCAAGCCCGCCGGCAAACATGCCGGCCAGGGCGGCTCCCTGGATGAGTACCCCAGAGTTCGCCTCGACCCCTGTTCGCACCGGAGTCCGGGTCCGCTGCACCGGCGGATTCCCCTTGAAGACGAAACTCCGGCGGGCCTCATGATAGGCGGAATCGGGCCCGAAGAAATTGACCCGCATCCGCTCCAACTCCTTGGCGCGATAGGCCGCGAGCGGCTTGATGGATTCGTCGTCGAGCCGCGTCTCGTGCTTCTTCCGAAGCAACACGCGGAATTCTGGATCCTGGGCGAGGCGCCCTGCCCGCTTCCTGAGTCCCGCCTCGAACGCCGCATTATCCTCGCCGAAGGCGTCGTCGAGAAATCCTATTCTTCGCGCCGCCCGCGTGCCGATCGGCTTACAGGACAAGGTCAGTTCCAGCGCCCGCTGCAACCCTACCCGCCGCGGCAGCGTATAGGTCCAGTATTCCGATCCATAGAGACCGCCCATGCTCCTGTAATGGGGGTTGAGGACGACGCCAGACCTCGCATAGACGCGGTCCGCAGCGAGCGCCAGCATCGCGCCGCCGGCTCCGGCATTGCCGCGCAACCCGGCGATGACGAGATGCGACATGGTGTTGAGGATCTCGAAGATCAGATCATCGATCGCATTGATGTTCCGCCAGGATTCCACGGCCGGATCGGCGCTTGCCTCGATCACGTTGAGATGGATGCCGTTCGACCAGAAATCGGTGCCGCCTTGCAGCACGATAACCTTTGTCGGGCGCGAGCGGGCGTAAAGGAACGCGTGGCGGAGTCGACGGCACTGGGACGTGCTCATCGCCCCATTGTAGAAATCGAACGAGAGGTAGCCAACGTCCTCCTCTTCGGTATAGACGATCTCTCGAAAAGTGCGTTGGTCGGCCGCTGCGTCGATCGGCAGCAGCACCTCTGGCACGCCGCGAAGCAGCGTTCCCAAGACCTGCGCCGCCGGCAGTTTGATCCCGGCGAAAGGGTAGGGCTCCGCATCGTCGATACAAGGCTGGGCGAGGCTGATCACCGCCGGGGGTTCGGGCTTGGCCTTCAGATGCGAGATCCACACGGCACCGTCGATTGTACCGATGCAGATCGCGCCATCGCGCTGAGCCAGAACTTTTCCGGGCGGACCGTAGAGGCCTTCCTCCGCATGCGCCCCATAGAGGAAGCAGGTTTTGTCTAGCAGGGTCCCGAGGACGCCAGGAGCGCTGTCCGCCGCGCCGATTTTTCGCACGATCGTGGCCGTGTTGTCCTGCATCCAGTCGATGGCGCGGCCGGCCTGCCGCATCGGCGGCCGCAGACAGCCGCGCACATCGGGTGACGCCCGGGTCAGTGTCTCGGGCTGCCAAGCGCCGAACCGGAACTCCCCTGATTCGATTCGGGCGACCGCCTCGAGAACGCCGCGCGCCGCGGCCTCGGTGACTTGAGCGCGATAGAGGCTGCTCTTCGAGGAAGAATTGGCGTCCAGGGCAAACTCATGCGAGGCCCACACCGGGCCCGCATCGAATTCGGCCGCCGCTTGCAGGATCGTTACGCCCCAGGTCTTCTCGACGTTGGCAATGGCCCAGTCGAGCGAGGAAGGTCCCCGGTCGCCCTTGATACCGGGGTGCACGATCAAGCAGAGATGGCGCGACCAGACTGCCTCCGGAATGGCGATTTTCAGCATCGGCGCGATGATCAGATCCGGCGCCTCGCGGGACGCAGCGCCGGCCATTGCCTCGCCCGTCGCCGCGACGCAGACTGAGATTTCGTGGCCGCGCTCGGAAAGTTCGATCAGCAGACGCTGGCTGAGGCTGTTGTGGGCCGAGGTCAAAAAGAGAATTCTCATGGGCTTTCTCCTTAATGTTCTCAACGTTGACAAAACGGCTTCTCTTCGCCTGCGGGCTGGGGCCGAAGGCGTCGCGAAAGAAAAGACAGGCGCCCGCCGAACAGGTTTTCACAAAACCTCTTCCTTCGCGCCCTCTGATTGGAGGAGGCGCCGCCGTGCGCTCTATCGCTTTGCGGTGTGTTGGCCGGAGCGTAATGCGCTCCATGCCAGTTGGACCTAAGGGATGTGCCGGGGCACATCCCCTACGTCAGTTCAGCAGGGTTGATCGAAACCTCGCCCGGTAGTCGTGCGGACTGACATCGAAAAGGCGTTGGAAAGTGCGCCGCATGCGCTCGGCATTGCCGAAGCCGCATTCCTCGGCGATTGTCTCGACCGGTGCTACGGTTTGTTCAAGTTTGAGGCGGGCCGCGTCCGCCCGCGCGCGTTCGGCAAACTGCGCCGGCGTGTCTCCGGTCTCGCTGCGAAAGAGCCGGGCGAAATTGCGCGGGCTCATGCCCATCCGTTCCGCCAAGGCTTGCACGCTGAGATCCTCCGCCGGGTGCCCCAGGATCCAGGCTTGCAGTTCGCCGATGTCTGGCCGGTTCTTCGCTTCCAATTTTATATAGGAGCTGAACTGGGATTGGCCGCCGGGACGGCGGGGAAAAACCACCATAATCCGGGCTGTGGCGAGCGCAATTTCCCGGCCGTGATCCTCTTCCACTAGCGCCAGGGCGAGATCGATCCCCGCGGTGATCCCGCCCGAGGAGTAGATATTCCCGTCGCGCGCGAAGAGGAGGCTGGAATCGACCTGAATCGAGGGGTATTCCGTCGCGAGGAAATCAGAAAATAGCCAGTGTGTCGTCACGCGCCGATGATGCAAGAGGTCCGCCGCCGCCAATATGAACGCGCCGTTACAAATCGACGCCATACGCCGCACCCGTGGCGCCATCGAACCCACCCATTCGACAAGGGATGAATCTTTGCTGGCCTGCTCGGCAGCTAGGCCGCCCGCTACAGCCAAAGTATCCAGGCCGTCCCTCACGTCAAAGTAACTTTGGGTCGCGACGAGTTCGATTCCACAACTCGTCCGAACGGGTCCAGGAGTGGCAGCCAGGATATCGCAATGGTAGCCGGGTTCGTTTGTTCTCCCGAACCGTCGCAAATATGACTCCGCGTAGTGGAACACGTCGCAGGGTCCGCACACATCGACGATATCGCAATCCGGGTAGATCAAGACTCCGATCCGGCGGGACCGGGTGAGCTCTTGCGCTGCTAGACTTGGAACGAGTGTGTTCATGGCGCTATTGTCATCCGTGATCGCGACCGCCGCAAGGACAAAGATCCCTCGTTTCCGGCCAAGGAGGCCCGCGAACGTCAAATCCACGAATGTCAGCTACTAGCGCCGAGCGTCGTCGAGGCAGTGCCAGCATAGCGCCCAAGCCGGCGGCAAGCCGAGCTTCAAACTGGCCCGCTCCCAACTGGGCCGCCCGCTATCGGCCCTCCAGCCGATGTGGTAGACTTTCCGCCATGAACCTTGCCTTCCGCAAATCCATGACCCTGCCGGAATTCCTGGAATGGGAATCCCGCCAGAAGCTCCGATACGAGTTCGATGGTTTCCAGCCCGTCGCCATGACCGGCGGAACCCGCGCTCACGCCGCCATCCAACGTAATCTCGCGGTCACTCTCACCGCCAGATTACACGGGAAACCCTGCAATTTCTTTGGCAGCGATCTGAAAATCGAAGCCGCCGGCCGAATCCGTTATCCTGACGGCTTCGTCGTCTGCTCCCCCGGCCCAAATACGAGCACGGTCGTCAGCGATCCCATCGTCGTCTTCGAAATCCTCAGCGAAAGCACATCGAGTACAGATCGCATCGAAAAACACGAAGAATACCGTGCGACGCCCTCGATCCAGCGCTACCTCATTCTCGAACAGGACCGCATCGCGGCGACCGTCTTCGCCCGTGCCGGCGGCGACTGGACCGGCCACGTTGTTCTCGCTGGCGCAATCTTCTCCATGCCGGAAATCGGCATCGACGTTCCTTTGGCCGAATTTTATGACGGCCTCGTCTTCGACGAACAGGATGCAATCAAGGACGGCGCGCCGCGGACTGGCTAAATCCCAGAACTGGCGGGCGTGGCTGCTCCCCTCACCGTCTAATGCCGCGCGCACGGCCAGCCCTCCGCCTTACTCACGGCAGTGCCCCGGCCGGCAAAGTCCGTTGCGAAATCTCATCGCTAATGTGCCTGACATAGACGGTACTGAACAAACCCGCCGCAAACCGCGGGCGGGCGGAGCGCGAACTTAGGCCTGCCGAGCCATTTTGATGACATTATCCTTTGACACGAGGTATAGCTCCCGCTCAAAAGACGTGGGACTAGCCGTTCTGTACAACGCAACCGTTGCTCCCCGCCGTTACCAAGTTTCGCGAAACTCTCCTCCAAAAGGTGCAAATAGTTCGGGAGAATGCTTTTCTTAAGAAACAGCCCGTCTTAAAGGTAAAAGCCCGGTGCCAAGTTTTTGCGTTGTTTATTGTGTGCGGCCGGACCGAGTTCGATGACTCTATTTTCGTTCGTGGTCCTTGTCCGGGATTGGGGGTTCCGCCGCGCAGCGGGGGGGGCGGCGCTATTGGCGCTATTTATCTGCGCGAACGCGATGCTTGCCGCTTGCACAACTCCCCTGCCGGCGGGGGCCAACGAGCCGCCGGACGCGTTCGACAAGATTCGCGCCGCCGACTTGCGGCCACGGTTTCCGCAATCCTCTCCTACCGCCGATACGGGAACGGCGGGAAACAGGACCGAACTATATTTCGGAAGTTCGGCCGGGCAAGCAAGCGGCCCCGCGGCTGCCGCGCCTGACCCTGCCCAAGGCGCGGGCACGGCCTCTGGCGAGGGCGTCAATTTGAACTTCGAGGATAGTCCCGTGAGCGCCGTGGCGAAAGTCATTTTGGGCGACATTTTGGGGGTAGGGTATTCGGTCGACCCGCGGGTGCAAGGAACCATCAGCCTATCCTCGGGTCGTCCGGTCCCGAAATCCGAGGTGTTGTTCGTCCTGGAGAGCGCCTTGCACACGAGCAATGCGGTCTTGGTGCACGATGCCGGGGGCTACCATATCGTACCAGCGGACGACGCCATCGGCAGCGGGCAGGTCGATCGCGTGGGCGATGGCCGCATTCCGGAGCCTGGTTACGGAATCTCGGTGGTCCCGCTGCGGCACGTTTCGGTGCAAACGATCACCAAAATCCTGGAAAGCTTCGCGACAAAACCCGGTTCGATCCGGGCCGACCCGGCAAGTAACCTCCTTCTCGTCGTCGGCAACGGAAACGAGCGCCGCGCCGCCGTCGATACGATCCTTAGCTTCGACGAGGATTGGATGCGCGGCCAGTCGGTCGGTATTTTTCCGGTCCATAGCACGCAGCCCGAGCCTTTGGTGACCGAACTCGAAAAAATTCTAGACTCGGGGGAAGACGGCCTTAGCGCGCATTTGGTGAAGCTGCAACCCGAGAGCCGCTTGAACGCCGTCCTCGTCGTGGCGCGCAAGCCCGCATTGCTGCGCGCCGCCGAAAAATGGATTGGCCGTCTCGATAATTCGGCCGTGGCGAGCACCGGCGTCAAGGTCTACAAGGTCCGCTATGGCGACTGCGTCAAGATCGCGAAGCTGCTCAGCGCCTTGTTCACC
>JBQTKC010000169.1:0-8703 GCA_052386575.1 Beijerinckiaceae bacterium | reverse complement strand
CGCGACCACCTCGTCGATCCTCAAATCCATCCAGAGGCGCCCCAACCGGGTCAAGTCATACTTCCACGCAAAACACGTGCGCTACGCCGCGTGAAGTGTCACCTATAATGATAGGCTATTAGTAATTAAGTTGGCCGGTTCTTCTTGAATGCAAAGTATCTCGCCAAGATCTATCGCGGGGATGGCGAGGTTGGCCGAGCCTTCCTGTTCAGCGTTCACGGCAAAACGCCGATTGTGGGCGGGGATGTAGATATCCCGAATGAAGGCGTTGGCCGCCTCGAGCGTGACGATCGAGGCCAACGCCAGCTGTTTCCTCAGACGGTCCTGCAAGGTATGGAAAACGCGTTCCGAATGGCCGCGCGCACGCGCGCAAACAGGCGGCGCTACGCTCGACGCTCAAAATGCTCAAGAACCTCATCATTCGCACACCCTGCCGGGCCTCCGTCCGGCGCATTTGAACCTCAAAGGGTCGCACGCCTACCGGACACCGTGTGCTTCCGGCACAGGGCAGGGCGAGGAATACCCAAGCGGATTTGGGCGTGCTATCGGTTTCACCCTAAAATTGCCGTCTTGGCGTCGCCGTCAGTAAATCGGGAAGCGATTCGCCTTAGTTTGTCCTGTTGCAATTTCCGGCGCAAACCGCTTCAAGCGCCGCCGGGGAAGGCTCTTATCGAAAATCGGAACGCCATGAAAACAATGTGGAAGAAAATTTTGACCGCGGCGGCGGTGCTTTTACCGGGTGCGGGCGCGGCATTCGCGGAAAATCAACCGCTGACTTGCTGGTACAACAGCCGTGCCGATTTCACCTCGGCCGAAAGCGCTCCGGCCGGGGCGACAATCGGGAGTGTCGCGAAGGCCCACAGCGGCGACAAGACATATTCCTACACGATTTCGGCGCGGGACGGCACCGCTTGTCCGGTCCAGCTCCCGCTGTCGACGACAACTGCCCTCACGGTCGCTCTTGTGAGTCAGGACGAGGGCAGCTGTACCAATGATACAGTCACCGACAGCGGTTCAGCCGTCATTGCCGGTTCCGCTACGGTGTCTCCCGAAACGAGTGCCACATCAATGGCCGCCATACGCCTAGCTGGGGTGTCCCCCAACACGAGCTATCGAGTCGTTTTAAAGTGCTTCCGCCAGCTCGGAATGATGCGAACCGATGCGCAGGGCAACGCCGGGAGAACCTTCCAATTTCCAACCGGAGCGGTGGGAGCGGTAATCGCGTTCGAACTTTCTCCGGAGGGCACGCCCGGCCCAAAGCTGCAGAGCCTGGCCGTTAAAAAATAGCTGCAAATCGATCGGCCCGGATGGGGGGAGACGATGCGTTTGCCGCTATGCCTTCGGATCCCCGCAAAATCGTGTCTTGAAGCGGCTGGCATGACCGCGGGGCAGTGGGAGCACGCCAGCCAAGCCGGGCGCAGGTTTGCTAGGACACCGCGCTCCGAAGTTTCACGTTGGCCAGCTGAACCTGCCACCATTCGGCATGGCGTCGCAGAAATACTGTGTCGGGGAAACCATGACGGGCGGCATGCTCCTGCGGCACTGTCTCCCAGCCACGATGCTCGACGGTAATGCGGGTCTCGTTGCCCACCGGTTCGAACTGCACCTCGACCTCGGTGATCTGCCCTGGCGCGAACGTCGCCTGGCGCCAAGTGAAGGCGAGACGTATTCCCGGCTCCCAGGCGATGATGCGGCCGATTTCGAACGTCTCGCCGCCTGCGAACGTCTCGGTGAATCGACCGCCGAGACCTGGCTCTAAGGCGAGCAGGCCGGCGGAGCGCGGCGTGAACTGAAACAGCGCGTTTGGCCTCCACCAAGCGCCGATTTCCTGAGTGAAGACCTCGAAGGTGCGCTCTGGGGTGGCGGCTACTCGCAAGGAGACTAGGACGCGCGACGTCATGGCATGCGCTCGACATGCGCCTTGAAGGCGGCGAGTTGCCGTGTCCAGAGCTGCTCGGTGCGCTCTAACCAGACTTTCAGATGGGCCATCGGTTCCGGCCGCAAACTGTAGATGCGCACCCTGGCGTCGAACTCGGGATGCGCTTCTTCGATCAGCCCACCGGCCTTCAGCGTCCGCAGGTGGCGGCTGAGCGCGGGCGGGTGAAGCCCGACCGCTTCCGCCAGCTCCCCCGCCCGCCGAGGCCGTTCCCGCAAAAGCTCGATGACACGGCGGC
The DNA here is from genome assembly GCA_052386575.1 of Beijerinckiaceae bacterium. GTDB lineage: Bacteria > Pseudomonadota > Alphaproteobacteria > Rhizobiales > Beijerinckiaceae > Methylocapsa. The sequence continues at coordinate 6,529 of JBQTKC010000169.1, read as the reverse complement.
GATGGGGATCGGCGAGTGCCGCCAGCGTCCGGTCGAGATTACGGGAAGCCTTCAAGCCCAGCCTTAGACCTTCAGCCCGCTTGCGCTCTCGGCTTCCTCGCGCGAGACGACGCGGACGGTCTGGCCGAAAGTCCAGACATGACCTTCGGGGTCTTTCGCCGAGTAGACCCGGTCACCATAGAACTGATCATCTGGTTCGCGCACGATGTCGGCCCCCGCCGCCCGGGCCTGCGCGCAATGCGCGTCGAGTCCATCCTTCAGATGGACATTTATCGACTGAGTGTTCTTGCCGCCGATCGACGCCGGGCTGGCAATGAAGTCGGCCCATTCGGAGCCGGCATAGATGAGACCGTCGCCGAAACGCATCTCGGAATGGCCGAGCTTCCCATCCTTATCGGTGATGACCATGGTGCGCTCGAAGCCGAAAGCGCTCTCCAACCAGTCGAGCGCGGCCCAGGGATCCTTATAGAACACGGCTGTCGTCAAGGTGGGACGGCGGAATGGATCATCCATGGCATCATCTCCTTCGCAAGTAAGTGAATATTTTACCATAGGAAGAACTATTTGGTCAATGACCGCCAGGCGATAGGCGGGAAGCGGAATCCGTCAGAACCGTCTTCGAGCTGACACCGTTGCGGCTGCCCCGGCCGGCGGGATCGCCTTTCTCGTAGCCGAGATGCCCGGTCAGCTCCGCCCGGGAGCCCGCTCGATCCAGGCCTTCTTCAGCTGCGTGAAAAGTCCTTCCTCGCCGGGCAAAGCCTCCGGCTTCGCAAAATTGGCACGCAGCTGATCAAGCAGTTCCTGTGCAATCGTCGTATCGTTCGCCATGTGAGTCTCCTCGTAAGGGTAAACTCACAGAAACCAGCTTACACAAAGTTTAAGACACCCTCGCGTTCCTCAGCCGCCGGACTCATGTGACGCCGGACGCATGACCGCAAGCGGCCATGTCCTTCCGATCACGCTCGGAAAGTGCTTGCAATCCGGCGGCCATCCACACATGAGACACTACCAAAACATGGCAAGCACGACCCCCTTCCGCCCGGTCCCTTGTCCCGCGCCGGTCCTTGAGGAGTAGACATGCTTCACTCGCTCCGTTCCCTCACCCCCAATCAGCGCGGCGCGGTCATTGCGAGCTACCTTGGCTGGACGCTGGACGCTTTCGATTTCTTCATCCTTGTCTTCGTGCTCAAGGATGTGGCGCAAGAATTCGGCACAGATGTGGAGACTGTCACTTACGCCATTTTCCTCACCCTAGCGGCAAGACCCGCCGGGGCGCTGCTGTTTGGCCTCGCCGCCGACCGCTACGGGCGCCGGGTGACTCTCATGGCCAATATTCTGCTTTTTTCGATGTTTGAATTTGCGTCCGGCTTGGCGCCAGGCCTTACCATATTCCTGATCCTGCGGCTGGCTTTCGGCGTGGCCATGGGCGGCGAATGGGGCGTCGGCGCGGCGCTCGCGATGGAAACCATTCCACCTCAAACGCGGGGCGTGGTCTCTGGGCTACTCCAGACCGGATATCCGAGCGGCTATCTTCTCGCCGCGATTGCCTATTTCGCGCTATACGGATTGATAGGCTGGCGCGGCATGTTCATGGTCGGTGCCGTGCCCGCGCTGCTCGTTATGTATATTCGCGGCAAGGTCGAGGAATCGCCCGCCTTTTTGGCGCGGGAAGCGGAGCGTTCCGCTTCTGGCGCCGCCGCTTTGCCGCGCATCACTGAACTGCGCGCCCATGTGCCGCGTTTCCTCTATGCCGTGCTACTCATGACCGCGTTCAACTTCCTGAGCCATGGCACGCAGGACCTCTACCCGGCGTTCCTGCAACTCCAGCATCACTTCTCGCCCCATACGGTCGGCCTCATCGCGATCGTCTACAATATTGGCGCGATCCTTGGCGGACTCTTATTTGGCGCGCTATCGCAACGGATCGGCCGCCGCCGGGCGATTCTTGCCGCGACGCTACTCACTCTTCCGCTCATTCCGGTGTGGGCTTATGGCGCGGGCCCATTTGCGCTGGCAATTGGCGCTTTCCTCATGCAGTTCGCCGTTCAGGGAGCCTGGGGCGTCGTCCCGGCCCACCTCAACGAACTCTCGCCAAACGATATGCGCGGGACGTTTCCCGGCTTTGCTTATCAGTTTGGCAATTTGCTGGCCTCGGCGAATGCCACTCTACAAGCGGGCATTGCGGAAACCAATGGCGGAAACTATGCTTTTGCGCTGGCCCTCGTTGTCGCGATTGCCGCCGTGTCGCTTGCGATCCTCGCCATTTTCGGCCCCGAAGCGCACGGCGCCAAGTTCGAGGATGGCTCAACGCGATCATGACCGGCGCGGAAAAGATCGTTCAGGTGACGATCGGAGGCTATGTCCAAGGCGTAGGCTATCGCGCTTGGGTGCAAAGCGAAGCCCGCGCGAGCGGCGTTCGGGGCTGGGTAAGAAACCGCTTGAACGGCGATGTCGAGGCTCTCTTCGCCGGGCCGCCGGCGGCCGTCGAGGCGCTTTGCGCGACATGCTGGCGGGGACCCGCGCCAGCCTGCGTCTACACGGTGGAAGTCACGGAAGTTGACCCCGCGGTGCTCGCCGGTCTGGGCGCGGGGTTTCGTCAGATCGCGACGCTTTAGGGTAGAACGACCGCAAGGTTGGGATAGATGCTGCTTAAAGCGCCAACTATCCGCCAATTGGATGAAAGATTCATCGTTCGATCAAAAGTCATTGATTTTAGAACCTGTTTGCGATTTTTTGATGAATAAAGCGAGGAAAGCCAGAGTTACGGGCGGATCGAGAATTGCCAGATCGGCGCCTTTCTCGGCCATACGGGTCCGAAGGGGCATAAAAAGTTGTTCGAAATTTGAGCGATTCTTTCTTCGGTCACGTGATTCCACGTGTAGGGCAAGCGCTCTAATGCGCAACTCTGCCCCGCGATTGGCTGAGCCCGACCCCGAAAATGGTGGCCGACAGCAAGGCTATCGCCGCGCCCGAGAGCCCAACATTGACGAAAGCAAGGTTCATGAGCGTGACAAGGCAGGCTCCTGCCGCCGCCGAATAGCACCAGTCGCGGCGGCGCCGCGAAGCACCGCGCAAGAGAACGAACACCGCGAACGCCGCCGTCGCGACGCAAACCCAAAGCGTCCCCTTGCCCATTTCGATCGAAAGCTTTGCCGCGGCTGTCACCGCTTCGGTGGCCCTAAAACCGGTGTTACTCGTCTGATAGATTGGCAATAGCGCGCCGAAGCTGCCGGCCCCGTCGCCGAAAAAAGGTGCGTCGCTCAGGAGGCGCTGCGTAAGTTCGACGGCGGCCGCGTCTTTTTTAACGAAGGCGAATCGCAGGTCAGGGTCGCTCGCCGCCACCGTCGCCAAGGCAGCGGCGATGACGGCCGCCGTGACCCCAATCGCGGCCGCGCCCAAACGGCCGAGAGCCCAGCGGCGAATCGCGAAGGCGGCGCAGAACGCCAGGAATCCGGAAGCCGCCGCGAAGGTCAGGGAGCCGGATCTTGCCGCGGCGATCGCGCCCGCGCAAATCAGGAACGCGGTCAAGCAGGCAAGCGGGGCAAGCAGAAGCTTTTCTTGCGATTGGCCGGAATTGTACCGGCGTTTGTCGCGACGCTCAAGGACGAGGATCGCGCAGGCGGCCGAAAGGGTTACGCCAAGACAGGCGCAATCGAGCGCTTCTTCACGCAAGGCGAGGAAGTTGAAACCGAAAAGATCATGCACGAGGGCAGCAAAAGAAATCAAGACGGTCGCCGCGGCCGCGCCAAGCAAAACCGACTCGGCTCTCTCGCGGTTGATCGCGACCGCGGCGGACAGCAAGATCGCCCCGGCAGCCGAAAGATAGCGCGCCAAAGCGATGGCTGTGGCGCCGATGTCAACACTGATGCTTCCGGCAACTCCCTGCGGGAAACCGGCGCTTACGCTCGTCCAGACCGGGTTTGCCAGAAACGGCAGCGGCAACATTTGCATGATCATCAAAACCGCCGGGACTGCGGCGGCGATGAGAAAGGGCCTTGAAACCACCGTGGCCAAGTGCTGGGCCTCGCCCGGCGGCAGTTTGACCGAAACGAGGATAAGGCCGGCCGCGAGAAGCAATGGAATGAGACAAGGAAGAACAGTTCCATCCACGGTAACGATCGCCGGACAAAGGCTGAGAAGACCAAGGAGAATGGCAAGCGCGATGGACATCCGGTTTGCTTTTGTCTGGAGAAAATAGAACCCTAGTTCCGCGTCGAAGCCGGGAAGACATCAGCGCCTCTGGCGGGCACTCCGGCAAGCGTTCGCAAGCCTTGAATTGCGCGATGCCTCATGCGGGTGCGGGTTTTTTTGCTTGGGTCCGCGCAAACCAGCGATAGACCTCGCCAACGCCTTCTTCGAGGCTGGTTTTTGGCCGCCAGCCGAGAGCGGCTAGCCGGCTTGAATCCATCAGTTTTCGCGGCGTGCCGTCGGGCTTGCTGGTATCGAAGACGAGCTTTCCCTTAAAGCCGGCGGCGCTGCCAATCATCTCCGCCAATTGACGGATGCTAACGTCAATTCCCGTGCCGCAATTAATCGGCTCGCCTTCGTCGTAGCGATCCATCAGAAACACGACGGCGTCGGCGAGATCATCGACATAGAGAAACTCCCGCAACGGCGTCCCGCTGCCCCAGACGACAACCTCCGGCGCGCCGGCGGCCTTTGCCGCATGAAATTTGCGGATAAGAGCCGGCAAGACATGGCTTGTCTCGAGGTCAAAATTGTCGTTATGGCCATAGAGGTTGCTTGGCATGACCGAGATGTAGCGCCGGCCATGTTGACGCCGATACGCCTGACACATCTTGATGCCGGCGATTTTCGCGATCGCATACCATTCGTTGGTCGGCTCGAGCGGGCCTGTCAACAGCGCTGTTTCTTTGATCGGCTGCGGCGCGAATTTCGGATAAATGCACGACGATCCCAAAAAGACCAGCCGCTCGACATCGGCGAGATGCGCGGCCTGGATGACATTTGTCTCAATCGCGAGATTATCGATAAAAAAATCGGCCGGGTAGGAATCATTTGCGGCAATTCCGCCAACCTTGGCGGCGGCGAGGATGACAACATCCGGCTTAGAATGGGCCACCCATTGCCGGACGGCTTGCTGCTCGCGCAGATCGACATCTTGGCGATCGGCAGTCAGGATTTCCGCGTCTTCCGTGGCGAGGCGGCGCAGGAGGGCCGAGCCAACCATGCCACGATGGCCAGCGACCCAGATTCGCCGCCTGATTCCGGCATTGGCAGAGCCGTCATCCATAAAATATTCCTCAGATCCGGCCGCGTTTCTTCATCGCGGTCAAGTCGCTCGCGACCATTTCGGACACCAGCTTCGAAAACGAAACCGTGTGCTTCCAGCCAAGCTTTTTGAACGCCTTTCCCGGATCGCCGAGAAGGAAATCGACCTCGGTTGGACGCACGTAACGCGGATCGATCTCGACAAGAATCCGGCCACTATCCGTATCGAACCCTTGTTCGTTTGCTCCTGATCCCCTCCAGCCGATCGCAATGCCAATTTCGGCGAAGGCGCGCTCGACGAATTCGCGCACGCTATGGGCATCGCCCGTCGCCAAAACATAATCGTCCGGCTCGGGCTGTTGCAGAATGCGCCACATGCCGTCGACATAATCCCGCGCGTGTCCCCAATCGCGCTTGGCATCGAGGTTGCCCAAAAAGAGCTTGTCCTGAAGACCCAAATGGATTGCCGCCACGGCGCGCGTGATCTTCCGTGTCACAAAGGTCTCGGCCCTGGTAGGACCTTCATGGTTGAACAGGATTCCGTTCGAGGCATGCATTCCATAGGCTTCGCGGTAATTGATCGTGATCCAGTACGCGTAGAGCTTTGCGGCGGCGTAGGGCGAGCGGGGATAAAATGGCGTCGCCTCGTTTTGCGGAAAAGCCTGCGCTTTCCCATAAAGTTCGGATGTCGAAGCCTGATAGAAGCGGGTTTTGTGACAAAGGTGCAGGATGCGGATCGCTTCGAGAAGGCGAAGCGTGCCAACCGCGTCGGCATTCGCGGTATATTCGGGGGTTTCGAAACTCACCTGGACGTGGCTCTGCGCGGCCAGATTATATATTTCGTCAGGCTGAACCTCCTGAACGATGCGAATGAGGTTCGTCGAATCGGTGAGGTCGCCATAATGCAAGAGAAAGTTTACGCCGGCCTCATGCGGGTCATGATACAAATGATCGACCCGGCCGGTGTTGATCAACGACGACCGCCGCTTCACGCCATGGACGATATAGTCTTTCGACAGAAGAAGTTCGGCGAGAAGGGCACCATCCTGCCCGGTGATGCCGGTAATCAAGGCAACCTTTCTTGAACTCATGCGTGACAAAAACCTCGAGCGCTGGCGGGAGCGACATGGCAATGTTGTATATAGCAACCGAACGGCAACACAAAAGCAATGTTCGTGGAACGCCCGGCCCGGCCTTTAGAGCGGACTCCGGTCAACCTGTATCATATCCGCGGGCTTTGAAGTAGTTTTGGCATTCGGCGGGCTTGAAGATGCCGGCGCAGGCGTCGAGCGCGCGC
>JBQTKC010000168.1:0-4294 GCA_052386575.1 Beijerinckiaceae bacterium | reverse complement strand
TCGTTGTCGAAAATGGCTTCGGCCGCGGCATTCACCTCGGCGACAAACCCGTCCTGGTCGAGGGCGATCGCAGGCAGCCGCATCGCCTCGAGCGCCGCGGTTGGAGCAACGGACGATCCCTGCCCCGCGCCGGCGGCAATCTCGATCAAGCGCCTTGTGAAGGCAGCCAGAATCCGCTCCTCCTCGGCGCGCAGATTGCAGACCTCCGAATTCATGTCGAAAAAGTTCATACTGACCTCTGGATCACTCTCAAAATACTTCGATGACCGACGTGGGACTGGGATCGACGACTCCACTTGTAACCGCGCATGCCAAGAGCAACCGGGGCGAATAACGGGCGAAACTGATTGTCTTCGGCTAAAATGTTTCTTGACGAATAACAAGCCCTGACATTTAGATAGCGAGAGGCTCCTTTCCGGACCATGAGCAAAATGGTTAAGAAGCGGCGGCGGTATTGGAAATGGACGGCATGGCAAAAAGGACGTCCCTGGTTTCGATAAAATTGAAAGCTCCTCTTGCATACGATATGAATACAATAGTACATCAAAAAATAAGTGAAGGTTACTGATTAACTACCGGCTAACGCCGGTAGGTTCATGCTCCTGAAGATACTCGAAGTATGACCTCGTCCGCGATGTTGCCGCTCGTGGTACAAAAATAGCCCCGAGCCCAGAAATGCCGTCCCCAATACCGTTTACGTAAGTCAACGTACTCCGTCCTCACGCGATGCGATGACCATCCCTTGACGCGCCGGACGAAGCCGCAGCCGGCGATATACGGCGGAAATTCCACAAACACATGGCCATGTTCCCGGGACAACACGCACCAGCCATGTGCAGGATGATCGTTCCCTATCCGCTCCCGCAACGCGCCTTCCAGCAGCTTGTAGCGATATTTTGCGACCAACCCGATGTGGTAGCGATCGTGAAAAACCGGGGGTCTACTGCTTGTGCAGCTCATAGGCCGACTCCTTAAAATGGGCTCTTTCCCCGCTTGGGGCCCCCATTTTGGGGCGCCAACTTTAAGGGGTCCATGAGAACAAAAGCGCTCCGCCTCTACCCATCCGAAGACGGGGGCTCAAATCCAAGGAACGGAAAATTAATTTTTGCTGTAGTTTCTCTAATGGTAATGCACATATTTGTCAATTTTGCCCCCGCCCCTTACGAAATGGAGCGCCAAGCCCTGCATCCCTTACAAGATCAGCTCGCGCGAGGCTTTAAGTGATCACGGGCAAGCTCACCGGCAAGGCGCGGATGACGAGGCCGCAACCCGCTCGCGCCGCTGCCTCAAGGACGGCCAAGAGCCCGCTTGCGAAATCAGGGATGCGTCACACTAGCTAGTGCTAGTGCCGGATCGATCGGCGATTCCTTCGCACGGCAGCTCTACTTCAGCTTTTCTTGCGAAAGGCGTCAATCGAGATGACCTTGGGTTCGTCTTTTTGCGGCGCCGCCTCGCTCTTGGCCGCCTCGCCGGCTTTCTTGGATTTCTTTGCCGTCCCAGGTTCCGGGAATGCCGAGTCATCCGGCAAAGATTCCAAGACGCTTGAGGATGCCGTCTGCGGCGAAGATCCGGCCTCGATGACGCCAGGCGCCGCGTCCTCGACCAGGAACTGCAACTCGAATCCCGCGGACGGATCGGCAAAACGGGTCACCGCATCGAACGGGATGAGCAGCATTTCCGGTATATTTTGGAACGATAAACCGATCTCGAATGCCTCTCCGGTAACGCTTAAATCCCAGAACTGATGCTGCAGCACGATCGTCATTTCGTCCGGATAGAGCTCACGCATCCGCGCCGAAAGCCGCACACCCCGCGCATGGGTGCGAAAACCAATGTAAAAGTGATGCTCTCCCGGAACGCCGTCGCGCGCCACATCCGAAAGGACTTTCCGCACGGCCCCGCGCAAGGCGTCCTGGACAAGTAGGTCGTACCGGATCAGATCAGCCGCCATAAAGCCCGCTCGCCTACGCAATTTCGGACAACAGTCCCAACGCGAAAACATGAAACGCGACGCCAATCGGCGAAAGTGGAGGCTTCTGTTGCCAGGTGCCTCCGGACCCCGCCTTGAAGTGCTAGCTCCAAGGGCTTGATTTCGGTACTATTACCGCGTTACGCGGCAACAGCCACCGGAGCATAGTTGTCATTCGCAACTATAAGTTTCGGTCCGATGACGGCGGAACCATGCCGGGCAAAAGATCATCCTTTACACTCCCCGTCGAACCTATTTCGCCCCCGCCAAAAACCGCCTCGCGTATCGTCCATAATGCATTGTGCGAACCGGGCTTTGGTGGAGGCGCCGGGTACCGCCCCCGGGTCCGAAGAGCTTATTTCGACACCGTTTATCGCCATAGCCGCGCAAGGCGGCACTAGGAATATATGCCCTGTCGCGTTATTTTCAAAGCGAAAAACCAAACCGCGATGTGACTGGCGGATGCAACCCTATCTTGATCTTCTCGGCAAAATTCTCATCGACGGCGAGGTTAAGGCCGACCGCACCGGGACCGGAACCCGCTCGCTTTTCGGGCATCAGATGCGGTTTGCCTTGCATGAAGGCTTTCCGCTCGTCACCACCAAAAAGCTGCATTGGAAATCGATCGTCCACGAACTTTTGTGGTTTTTGCGCGGCGACACCAACATCGCCTATCTGAACGCCCATGGCGTCGGTATCTGGGACGAATGGGCGGACGAACACGGCGAACTCGGGCCCGTCTATGGCAAGCAATGGCGCGCCTGGCAGGCGCCGGACGGGCGTGTCGTCGACCAGATTTCCTCTGTCGTGGAGGAGATTAAGCGCAATCCCTTCTCCCGCAGGTTAATTGTCTCCGCTTGGAATCCCGCCGATCTGCCGGCAATGGCGCTCGCGCCCTGCCATTGTCTGTTTCAGTTTTATGTCGCGGAGGGGACGGATGGTAAGAAAAGACTCTCGTGCCAGCTCTACCAGCGTTCGGCGGACGTGTTTTTGGGGTTGCCCTTCAACATCGCGAGCTACGCGCTGCTCACCGCGATGGCCGCGCATGTCGCGGGCCTCGATGTTGGCGATTTCGTGCACACAATTGGCGATGCGCATCTTTATGAAAATCACCTCGAACAGGCGCTTCTCCAGCTCGGCCGCACACCCCGCGCGTTGCCGCGATTGAAGCTCAACGCGCAAGTGAAATCGATCTTCGATTTCCGCTACGAGGACATTTTTATCGAGGCCTATGATCCGCATCCCGCGATCCCGGCACCCATTGCAGTATAGGCGGGCTGCTGATCCTATTGCAGCATCAGGCGGAGATTATGTAGCGCCGCGCCGGAGGCTCCCTTGCCGAGATTGTCGAGTTTTGCAATGAGCATTGCATGGCCGCTTGTATCGTTGGCGAAAACCCTCAGTTCGAGATCATCCGTGCCATTGAGGGATTGCGGCTCGATCTTTCCGGAAGCATCCATCGGCATGACCTTGACGAAAGCGCATCCGGCGTAATGGTCCATGAGCGCGGCCTCAAGATCGGCACCTTTTGGCTTGAGCGGCAGATCGGCCAGAAAAAGCGGCACGCAAATGAGCATGCCTTGCGGGAAATTGCCGACCGAAGGCGCAAAGATTGGCCGGCGCGCGAGGCGGGCATAACGCTCGATTTCCGGTACGTGCTTATGTTCGAGGCCAAGCGCATAGGCCTCGAACGCCGGCGCGGAACCACGCTCGTAGTCCGCAATCATCGCCTTGCCGCCGCCCGAATACCCAGACACCGCATGGATCGAGACCGGATGATCGGCGGGGAGCAGACCTTTGTCGACAAGCGGGCGCAACAGCGCGATCGCCCCCGTCGCGTAGCAGCCCGGATTGGCGACCAGCCGCGCCTTTGCGATCGCTGCTGCCTGGCCATGCGCAAGCTCGGGAAAACCGTAGGTCCAGCCTTTCGCCACCCGGTGCGCGGTCGAGGTATCGAGAACGCGGGGGCTTTTCCCGCTTAGCGAAGCCGCAAGCGCGATGGCTTCGCGAGCGGCCTCGTCTGGAAGGCAAAGTACGACGATATCGGCTTCTTCCATCAGCGCCTTCTTGGCACCGGAGTCCTTGCGCTGGCTCTGGGGCAGGCTGAGGAGTTCGATTTTGGGCAGAATTTTGAGGCGCGCGCGAATACCAAGTCCGGTGGTCCCGGCTTCGCCATCGATAAAAATTTTCGCGGACATTTTGCGGCCCTGAGGCAAGCGGCTTTGCAAGCTCGTACGCTTCCGATCCCGCTCTATTTGTCTTCTCGCATGATCTTGTGCAAGAAACCCGCAACGTTTTTTAAGATTATGCCCCAGCGGTTCACAA
>JBQTKC010000167.1:0-3014 GCA_052386575.1 Beijerinckiaceae bacterium | reverse complement strand
CCTTCATATCGCCGGCTCACATCAAAAAAACCAAGCTGCCCCATCGCGAAAACCCCGCTCTTACCGCCCGCAAACCTTGCATCCGATTCGCGCGGCACCAGGAAGCACAATTTTTCGAGGTGCCCTACGATCTGTACCAGGATCCATTCGAGCGGGCCGACATCACATCCAACACCTTCTGGGACTGGCGACTCAATCATGTTCAAACGATGTACGGCGCAATAGACGATGTCTTCAAGTTTACGGAAACCTTCAAGGAGTTTCCGCCGCGCTCGTTCCCGCCGAGCTTCAACCCGGCGAACATCATGGAACAGACACTCGACGACATCAAAACGAAGAGGATGCTGAAGGAGAGTATCGACCCCGAGCGGATTCGCGGCCGGCTGCACGAGATGATTGAACAGCAGCTAAAAAAGCGCGGTGCTCGATAACGAAACAGAAGCGGATGCCGCGACTTGGCGTCCGCTTTTTTTTCTTGGGTGCTTTGCGAGGCGCTGAATCGATCAGGAGGAGGCATGAATACGGGCATGCCCGTAGCACCGCTTACAATGCGCCAAACTCGTTCTCGGGGAGGCTCAGTAGCGTCACCCGGTCGCCATTCAATTTGTGGGCGGCTTACAAATCGCCGAACCCATGCACCGGGGCCAAAAAAATGACCAATGATCTGAAAAGTCGTTTCTTCAATGAACGTTAGCCAAAAAGTCCCGGCCGGTTCGAGGCGCCCAACTGGGACCAGGAAAGTCAGAAACTGGCGCGCGACGCGCTTTTGGCGCTTGATCCACCCGCAGCCGCGCCAAAATTGTCCAGCTCATTTTCCGCGAAGCGGCGCCGGGGCTCCGGTGATGCGGACAAAGCCTTGCGCGAGCGCGAGGGGTTTTACCGCCGCTCCCGTGAAATGGCTGGGGTCGAGATCGCTTGCAGGTGTCGCATTAAAGGCCGAGACATAGGCCGCCGAAGGCCGGTTCGAAAGCGCATCTGGAACGGTGCGTGCCGCCAGGCGCAGGCCGGTGAAGGACTGTCCAAGGATCGACGGCGCCGGGAAAATCGCGGTCGAGTTAGCGCCGGCGAGACCGCGATGCCTGGCTTGGTCGAGGCGCGATGCGATGGGCGATTGCGTGGCCAGTCCACGCATGGCGTTGCCCGGCGCCTTGCCCGGCACCGCTCCGCGCGGATCATCCACCGGCGTGTCGGACGCGAATGCAAGCACTTGCTTCGGCACGCCGGTGTGATCCTTGGGCCCTTGGGTTATCACCACCGGAAGATTGGCGGCGCGCGCCAAGGGCGAATTTGCGCTTGACGCGGCGGCGTCGCTCATCGTTTCGCTGTTCGTGAACCCCTTCGGAGCCTTTACGCCGCCTTCGCCTCGAGTCTGATCGGCGGCGAGCGCGGCCACGCGTGCGAGTTGGGCTGGCCGGGCGGGCGGAGTGGGCACATCGGCGAAGGCGACCACGACTTCGCCAGGCTGCCTTGGCCGGGGAGGCGGAAGGGGCGCTACTGAAGCGAAAGCTCCGCGCGTGTCGATCTTTTCTTGGAGGACCTCCGCCGCCGCCATGTCCCGCTCTTGCCGATCGTCGCGGCCGCGCAAACTTGGGGCGGGGCCCAAATCCGCGAGGCGCGTCCGCTCCGACTCGGCCGGGCTTGGCTCGTTTTGGGGCGAATTTTTGCCTTGCGCCGAGGCCGGCGCGAAGGTTGCTCGCAGGCTGCCGCGATCGGCGGGCGCGCCCGAATTTGCGAGTACCGTACCGGCGGGACTTTCGCCACTCATGCGAAGTGCGGCAACCTCGGTTCGACCGCGGCGGGTGCGCGCGGGCGGGACAGCCTGCGGCTGGACCGCGTCGGCCACATCTTCTTCATCGTGTTTGCCAAACAGCCAGGCGAATAATCCGCCAGCTGGCGACGACTGCGGCACATCGGACATCACGCCGCCGCGCGACGCGATTTCGGCGCGGGCTTCCTGATAACGGGGAAGCATGCGGCCGTCGGCGGCGAGATGAACCGTCTTGCCATCTGGGAAAAGCCGTGCGAGCTGATAATAGCTCATCCGCGGCCAAGCCCTCACGCTGCCGACGTCGAGATGGACGAAGTTGGAACCTGGGTACCAGCCGACGCCGCCGCGTTGCAGGCGCATGCCGATTTCGCGAATTCTTTCCATCGGCATCCCGGGCATGGTCGTATCCATCGCCTTGCCGAGGATATGTTGCGAGCGCTCAGCGACGCCGTTCGAGCGGCGGCGCAGCATCGCATTCGTTGCCGGCGAGCGGTAGGCCGAAACGATCACGATCGGCTGGGTTGCCCCGGCAGTCCGGTAGGCCTCCCAGATCACATCGAACAGGCGCGGATCCATCCGGGTGCGATCGTTATTGCGCCAATCGCGCAGGAACCAATTGAGCTTTTCGAGAACCGCCAGATCATAGGAGCCGTTGACGCGGAAGGTCGCCTGGATCGATTCGCCAGTATGGGAATGATAGAAGTTCAATGTACGGGTGTCGCCGTTTGCGGCCGCCGTCTCGGTCGAGGAAGGAAGGGCGATGCTCGCCACGAGCGTCACGACTCCAATCGCGGCAACGAGAGCGGCATATCTGATGGGAGCCGGGCGGCGGGACGATTTTCGCAAAATATGATCTCGCGGTTCTGGCTGGCCGGAACTGGCCGTGGCATGCGAGGCGGCGCACATCGCTTTTGAAGCGCACTCACCGGTATTGAAGCGAACTCAATACTTAAGATTTCGCGAACTTTTGCGGCTACCGGCTAACGGCCCGTGACGCGTCCTTAAATCTAACCCTCATTGACGAATCCTCAGCCAGAGCGTCCGCTTTTTTTCACCAAATAAAGTGCCAAATAAGGCGCGCCTGTGTCGGAACTGGCGCGGAGATTTCGTTTTCAATAATGGGGACCTCGAAGAATTTAAGCTTTTGATGCGGCGGAGGTGAAAGAAGGCCTGTTTGGGGAGCCGCGGCGTCGTGTTGCACCGCGAAGTTCGCCGCCTCCCCGCCGCGGCGCCCCCGTCCGGAGCT
>JBQTKC010000166.1:0-15689 GCA_052386575.1 Beijerinckiaceae bacterium | reverse complement strand
GCCGCAGATTGGCCAAGGACTGGGAAAATCTCAACCTCAGCGCCCTCACATTCCTTCGCTTCGCCTCTATCCGGCTCATGCTCAGAAAGCTTTGTAATCCTTCATGAACTTTCGAGACGGACTCTGAGCAAATGGCAGTTAGCCAAGTTAGTCGAGAACGGCGAAGTCTTTGGGGCAAGGTAATCGGCGATTCGTCCTTGCCGGCAAAGCCCGCGCATTCTTTCGAAAAAATGAATGGTTTCACTTTGTCCCATTCAGGGTGGATTGCCCGATTTGAGGCAAGGTGTTGCCTAGGAATTATGCAGTATGGCGGTCCAGCGGGCAACTTCCCGCGTCACACCGAAGTGGCCGCCTTGCACCTGGAAGGCTTGGCGAAGGGTGGCACAGCTCTTGCAACTCAATCATTGGTCAATGGCGACCTCCGGCTTCCTCGGAAAAGGGATCCAGCGCGGGGTCCTGCTCAAAGACAATGCCAGCGACCCGCCTCGCGGCACGGGAAGTGAGCTTTGTTGGTCGTCTGGCGTCCCTACTTCGACGCCCAAAGCGGCTGGGTTGCGAGCGGTCCCCCGCGCGTGCGCAACTTGAGTCGAATTATGTTTGCCAGAAAAGCCAAGAGATCCCCAAAGAGGCCCCCAGCGGAAAAGGGGGAAAGATCCAGGCCGAAACTCGTCGTGATCGGCAACGGCATGGCGGCCGGGCGCGTGCTCGAGGATCTCTTCGAGCGCGCGCCGGATTGCTACAAGGTAACCATTTTCGGGTCTGAGCCGCGGGTCAATTACGACCGGATCATGCTTTCGCCCGTGCTCGCGGGCGAAAAGTCCTTTGAAGAGATCATCATCCACGACGAGGCCTGGTACGATAAGCATGGCGTTGCCCTGCGCTTGGGCGAGACCGTGGCCAAGATCGATCGCGCCGCCAAGACCGTGACGACCGGCCGGGGGCAAGTTGAGCACTACGATAGACTGATCATTGCAACCGGCTCAATACCAATAGTGATACCGGTCCACGGAGCAGACCTTCCTGGGGTTGTCACGTTTCGCGATCTCGACGACGTCGAGACGATGCTTCAGCAAGCGGCGGCTGGCGGGCGCGCGGTGGTGATCGGCGGCGGGCTGCTTGGCTTGGAAGCCGCTGCGGGATTGAACGCAAAGGGGATGGCGGTGAGCGTCATCCATCTCATGCCGACACTAATGGAACGGCAGCTCGATCCGTCCGCTGGATATCTCCTGCAAAAGGCCATCGAGCGCCGGGGCATCGAGATTTTCACCAGCGCCAACACCCAGGTGATCGCCGGGGATACCAGAGTCGAAGCGGTCAAGCTCGATGACGGCCGCACTGTGCCGGCCGATATGGTGGTGATGGCTGTAGGGATTCGCCCGAACGCCCGCCTCGCCAAGGAGGCGGGCCTTGCCGTCGATCGCGGAATCAAGGTTGACGATGCGATGCGCACAAGCGACGCGGATATTTACGCGGTCGGCGAATGCGTTGAGCATCGCGGTCAATGCTATGGACTCGTCGCGCCGCTGTACGAAATGGCCAAGGTGCTGGTCGCGCAACTGGCGGGGGATAAGTCTGCTTCCTATGAGGGATCGGTCACTTCGACAAAGCTAAAGGTTACTGGAATCGACCTCTTCTCTGCTGGAGATTTTTCCGAAGGCGATGAAAGCGATGAGATCGTTCTGCGCGATCCCTCTCGGGGTGTCTATAAGCGGGTCGTCTTGCGCGGCAAACAAATTGTTGGTTCTGTGCTCTATGGAGACACGGGCGATGGTCCCTGGTTTTTTGACCTTCTGAAAAAGGGAACCGACATCAGCGCAATGCGCGACACGCTTATCTATGGCCAGGCTTTTCAGGGAGGAGCCATACTCGACCCTGCCGCGGCCATTGCCGCCTTACCCGGCGAAGCCGAAATATGCGGCTGCAACGGCGTATGCAAGGATGCGATCGTCCGCGCGATCACTGGCAAGGGCCTGACCTCGCTTGAAGAGGTGCGGGCGAAAACCAAGGCCTCGGCGTCCTGCGGGCAATGCACGTCGAAAGTCGAAGCGCTCATGATGAGCACGCTGGGAGCGGCCTACCAAGCGTCCAGCCGCCGGCCCATGTGCAAATGCACCGACCTTACCCATGAGGAAGTGCGAGGCTTCATCCTCTCGAAAACGCTCGAGTCTATGCCGGCCGTCATGCAAGAACTCGGCTGGAAAACATCGTGCGGCTGTCCGTCCTGCCGACCAGCACTCAACTATTATCTCGTTTGCGCCTGGCCGTTAAAATACCGTGACGACGCGCAATCGCGATTCATCAATGAGCGCGTGCACGCCAATATTCAAAAGGACGGCACATTCTCGGTCGTTCCGCGCATGTGGGGCGGGCTGACAACGCCCGATGAATTGCGCGCCATCGCGGACGTTGCGGACCGTTTCAAGATTCCAACCGTCAAAGTCACCGGCGGCCAACGTATCGATTTGCTCGGTGTCAAGAAGGAGGATCTTCCCGCGGTTTGGGCGCATCTAAGCAAGGCCGGCCTCGTTTCCGGGTACGCATATGCCAAGGGCCTGCGCACGGTAAAAACCTGCGTCGGCAAGGAATGGTGCCGCTTCGGATTGCAAGATTCCACGGGTCTCGGCGTCAAGATGGAACGCCTGCTTTGGGGCTCCTGGACCCCTGCCAAGGTGAAACTCGGCGTCTCGGGTTGCCCGCGCAATTGCGCTGAAGCCACCGTCAAGGACATCGGCGTCGTTTGCGTCGATTCGGGCTATGACATTCATATCGCCGGTGCCTCTGGGCTGCATGTGCGCGCCACCGATCTTCTCGGCCATGTGGAAACCGAGGAAGAAACGCTCGAACATGTTGCCGCTGTCCTGCAGCTCTACCGGGAGGAGGCCGTCTATCTCGATCGCGTCTGGAAATGGGTGGAAAAGACCGGTCTCGAGCGGGTTCGCCGCATTATTACGGAAGATCATGAGGCGCGCCATGCGCTTTACGAGCGGTTCCTTGTTTCGCAACGCTTCGTCCACATGGATCCGTGGGCTGAAAGGGCCGCCGGTTTCCACGCGCAGGAATACGCGCCCCTTGCCGTCGTCATGCCGATCGCCGCAGAATGAGCACCGCCGATTTGACCAGGCTAATGCCCAAATGGCTCGACATCGGGCCGATTGACCGTATTCCGAAGCGCGGCGCGCGGGTGGTCAAGACCCCGCGGCGGGATATTGCAGTCTTCCGCACGGCGGGCGACGAAGTCTACGCCCTCGAAAATCGCTGCCCGCATCGCGGCGGCCCTTTAAGCGAGGGCATCGTCCACGGCCGCAAGGTTGCGTGTCCACTCCACAATTGGGTCATCGAGTTCGAGACCGGCAAGGCGGCCGGGGCGGACGAAGGCTGCGTCCGGTGTTTTCCGGTGAAAGTTGAAAAGGGCCGCATCTATCTCGAAATGAGCGTGGCGATCGCGCCATGAACGCATTGCAGCCTGCACGCCGGATTCCTAAAAGTGAATCTCCGCCGGGGAGGGATGGCGGGACACCGCTGTTAGCGGGCAGTCTCCCGTTCGCGGCTCGAGGATTGCGCGGCCTCGCCCGGGAAAATGCGCGGGCCAAGTACAAAGCCGTTGAATATTAAGAACTACAATGGAGCGAAGAGGTCATGAAGCTTCAGGAATTTAAAAAGGCCGGCCATTGGCCAACGCTGCTTGCGGCTTTTCTTTATTTCGATATCAGCTTCATGGTTTGGGTCTCTCTCGGGCCGCTGATGATCTACATCACGAAGGATATGCCGATCCCGGTCGAGGATAAGCTCACTCTCGCGGCCATTCCGGTTCTCGGCGGCGCATTTTTCCGCGTGCCGGTCGGCGCCATCGCCGACATATTCGGCGCAAAGCGCACTGGTGTTGTAGCGCAATCGATCGTCCTTTTGGCCGTCGCCGCGGCATATTTTTTTGGTCTTCGCAGCCCATTGGCGATCACGATTTTCGGAGTGATTCTCGGGATTGCCGGCGCGTCCTTTGCTGTCGCGCTGCCTCAAGCGAGCCGGTGGTATCCGCCACACTATCAAGGCGTCGTCATGGGGATAACTGGCGCAGGCAACATGGGCGTGGTGCTCGATAGTCTTTTTGCTCCGGTGATCGCGGAGCATTTCGGCTGGCAGGCGGTCTACGGGATCTTGCTCGCGCCGATGATTCTCATTCTGGCATATTACGTCAGTGCCGCGAAAGACGCTCCGGGCGCCCGTGTTCCGGTCAGCTGGGCCGCTTACGGGAAGCTGTTGCGCGACGCGGATAGCCGCTGGTTCATGTTTTTTTATTTTATCACCTTCGGCGGTTTCGTGGGTCTTGCGGCTGCCTTGCCTTTGTATTTCACCGTGCACTTCCACGCCACGGGCGTGGCCGCGGGCCTCATGGTCGCCATGATCGTCGCCTGCGGTTCCGGCTTCCGGCCGGTCGGCGGATACATCGCCGATCGAATTGGCGGTATCAGGACCTTATCGATTCTCTTCATGATCGTCGCCGCAACTTATCTTGCCGTTGCATTTTTGCATGAGGGGCCGGCGCCGCATACCGCCAAGGCAGGCTGGGACCTCTTCGAGCTCCCGCTGGCGGCATGGACCGCGGTGGCGCTGTTTTCGCTCGGCGTGCTTTCTCTTGGGATGGGCAATGGCGCGGTGTTCCAGCTTCTTCCTCAGCGCTACCGTAAGGAGATTGGAGTCATGACCGGACTTGTGGGCGCGGCGGGAGGTCTTGGAGGGTTCTTTCTCGCCAAGACTCTGGCGCTTTCCAAGGGAATGACAGGTGGCTTCGGCGCGGGCTTCGCTTTTTTCAGCCTGCTCGCGCTTCTCGGCTTTGCCGGCTTGCTTCTCGTGAAAGCCCGATGGCGCACGACCTGGGGCGCCATTTCCGGGGCAAGGATTTGACTTACCTGCCGAGGACGCACTTGTCGCTCTCCCGCTGCGGCCACGCACTCCGAGTAGATGTCGGTTTTGCGACCGAAAAGGGGAAACGTGCGCGGAACGAGGATTACGTCGCCGCTTGCTTTGAGCCACTGCCGATGAGAACGCATCTGCAAGCCGTGGCAGCCGTCGCCGACGGCGTTGGCGGTCACAAGGGCGGACGGCAGGCAGCCGAAACGGCCGTCCGGTGCTTTATCGACGGTTACTACGCTCAGCCTGAGACACTTGGCGTCGTTCGCGGTGCGGCGCGCGCACTGGACGCGGCCAACAGATGGATTGCCACCCAGGCCCGGGTCGATCCCGCATTGGCGGGCATGAGTACAACTTTTAGCGCATTGATCGTTTCGCGGCGCATGGCCTATGTCGTGCATGTGGGTGATTCGCGCATCTATCGGCTCGGTGACGCAGGTCTGGAGTTGCTGACGAATGACCATGTTGCCGGGTCCGGCGATTTCTCGCACGCGTTGCGCCGTGCAATTGGCTTCGAGGACACGGTGCATTTCGATCATGCGACGCTTGGCTTGAGCGTGCACGACCGCTTTCTCTTGTGCACCGACGGAGTTCACGGCTTCCTGCGCCACTCCCAATTACGGGAATTGCTGGGCACGCGGCTTTCGCCGAAGGAAACGGCCAGAAACGTGGTCGCGGCCGCTCTTGATGCCGGCGGCGGCAGCGACAATGCGACAGCGCTCGTCGTCGACATCCTTGATCTCCCTTTGGCGGATGAAAACGAAATTTCCCGCGCGGTGGCAAACCTTCCGATAGTGGAGCTGCCTGAACCAGGCGCGGTTGTTGATGAGTTCCGGTTGGATGCCATCATTTCGGACGGACGCTACAGCCGCCTGATGCACGCCACGGATTTGCAAAATGGCAAGTCCGTCGTCTTGAAATTTCCGCATCCGCGCGTCGCCGAGGAGGCTTCTTACAGGCTAGCCTTCATCAACGAAACCTGGGTCGCAGCTCGGGTCAGAAGCCCTTGGATCGGCGAGATCATTGAGATTCCGCCGGGCCGTCAGACATGCCTCTATTCGGTCATGCCGTTTTACGAGGGCGAAACCCTCGAGACGCGGTTGCGCAGATCACCCAAGCTAGGCTTGGAAGAAGGCGTTCGCATCGCCACCCGTTTGGCCCGTGCCGTAACAACCCTGCATCGGGCCGGGATCATTCACCGCGATATCAAACCCGAGAACGTCATTCTTCTCAATGACGGCGGATTGCGTCTCGTTGATCTTGGCGTTTGCCGGGCGCCACACCTCGAAGACTTTCCAGAACAGGATATTCCGGGAACGCCGAGCTACGTCGCTCCAGAACTGTACGCCGGCGCCGCAGGCGATGAGCTTTCCGATCAATATGCGCTTGGAGTGACCGTCTATCGCGCCTTTTGCGGCGGCTACCCCTATGGCGAGATTGAGCCTTTCAGCACCCCGCGTTTTGGCAAGCCGCAGCCGCTGTGCGTCCGCAGGCCGGATCTCCCCGCATGGCTCGACGCGGCATTGCTGAGGGCCGTTGCGGCCGACACCCGGGATCGATTCGGAGACGTGCTGGAATTTGCGTTCGAACTCGAGAACGGAGCGGTACGCGGCAAGCCTTTGGGGTTGCGGCACAAAAAGTCTCTCTACGAACGCAATCCGCTGATCTTTTGGCAAGGCGTGAGCTTCTGCCTGTTTGTGCTGCTTATCACATCACTGATGCGACGATGATGCCGTCATGACGAAAACCAGCCGCTTGCCATTCGTGCGTTTGATGCCGCGCGTTTCGCGCCCGCTCATGGTGGAGGAAGGAGACCAAGCGTGAGCCATTTTCTTGAGCGCCTCACTTATCTCTCAAGGCAACCCGAAGCATTTTCGGGTGGCCATGGCGAGTTGCGCAACGAGAACCGGGCGTGGGAGGAAAGCTACCGGCAGCGCTGGCAGCACGATAAGGTCGTGCGCTCCACCCACGGCGTGAACTGCACCGGCTCCTGCAGCTGGAAAATTTATGTGAAAAGCGGTGTTGTCACATGGGAGACGCAGCAGACCGATTATCCGCGCACAAGGCCCGGGATGCCCGACCATGAGCCGCGCGGCTGCGCGCGCGGCGCTTCCTACAGTTGGTATCTTTATAGCGCAAATCGCCTCAAATATCCGATGGTGCGGGGACGCTTGATCAAGGCTTGGCGGGAAGCGCGCAAGACACTTGCGCCCGTCGAGGCATGGGCTTCGATCGTCTCGGATGCTGAACTCGCGATATCCTACAAAGCGATGCGCGGGCGCGGCGGCTTCGTGCGCTCCACCTGGAATGAAGTGAACGAGATCATCGCCGCCGCCAATATCCATACGATTAAGACCTTCGGCCCGGACCGCGTCGTCGGCTTCTCGCCCATTCCGGCGATGTCGATGGTTTCCTATGCGGCGGGCTCTCGCTATTTGAGCCTCATCGGCGGGACCATGCTTTCCTTCTACGACTGGTACTGTGACCTGCCACCCTCGAGTCCGCAGACATGGGGCGAGCAGACCGATGTGCCGGAATCCGCCGATTGGTACAATTCAAGTTACCTTATCGCCTGGGGCTCGAACGTACCGCAGACGCGCACGCCAGACGCCCATTTCTTTGTCGAAGCCCGCTACAACGGAACCAAGGTCGTCGCGGTTACGCCCGACTATTCGGAGGTCGCCAAACTTTCGGACCTCTGGCTCCATCCCAAGCAGGGAACCGACGCGGCGCTCGCCATGGCGATGGGTCACGTCATTTTGCGCGATTTCTTCATCGACCGGGAGACATCTTATTTCGACGATTATTGCCGCCGCTACACCGATATGCCCATGCTGGTCCTGCTGCGGCGCGACGGCGAACGCTATGTGCCAGGCCGCTATGTCCGCCAAAGCGACTTGCCCGGCGCGCCGAATTCGAACCGCGCGGCCTGGAAAACGATCGCGGCGACGGAAGCAGGCGACCTTGTCGCGCCGCAGGGCTCGATTGGCTATCGCTGGCCGAATGAAGGTGACGCAAAGGGCCGCTGGAATCTCGAAGAAAAAGATGGCGAGACCGGCAACTCCGCGCGGCTAGCGCTGAGTGCTATCGACACAAGCGACAACATTGTCCCTGTGGCCTTCCCCTATTTCGGCGGACGGCCGCACGAGCACTTCCGCGCGAACGAACAGGGAGGCGACGTGCTTTTGCGCAACGTTCCCGTCCGCCGCGTGCAGCTTGCTGATGGGGAAGCGCTCGTTGCGAGCGTGTTCGATCTGCTTTGCGCGAATTACGGGGTCGATCGCGGGCTGGGTGGCGCTTGCGCCAAGACCTATGATGACAACGTCCCCTATACGCCCGCCTGGCAGGAGCAGATTACAGGTGTCGCGGCGGAGAAGGCGATCGCCGTCGCGCGCGGCTTTGCAGACAATGCCGAGAAAACGAAGGGCCGCTCGATGGTAATCATCGGCGCGGGCATGAACCATTGGTACCATCAAGATATGAATTATCGCAGTATCATCAATTTCCTGATGATGTGCGGCACTATTGGAATTTCGGGCGGCGGCTGGGCGCATTATGTCGGCCAAGAAAAGCTCCGGCCGCAGACCGGCTGGACCATGCTCGCCTTTGCGCTCGACTGGATGCGCCCGCCGCGTCAAATGAACGGCACCTCTTTCTTTTATGCGCATAGCGACCAGTGGCGCTACGAGAAAATTGAAGTGCCTGAGCTACTCTCGCCGCTCGCCGATGCGTCCGCCTACCGCGGCAGCCTCATTGACTTCAACGCCAGGGCAGAGCGCATGGGCTGGCTGCCTTCCGCGCCGCAGCTCTCGGCCAACCCTTTGACGCTCGCCGCCGAGGCAGAAAGGGCCGGCCTTGAGGCAAAGGACTATGTTGCCGCCGGATTAAAGGAGGGGCGCCTGCGGATGGCGTGCGAGGATCCCGACGATCCGCAGCACTTTCCCCGCAACATGTTCATTTGGCGCTCGAATCTCTTTGGATCGTCAGGCAAGGGGCACGAATATTTCCTTCGCCATTTTCTTGGCACGCTGCACGGTCTTCAGGGCAAGGACCTCGGCGAGGCAGGCGGTCAAAAGCCCGTGGAGGTGGCTTGGCGCGACGAAGCGCCGGAAGGCAAGCTCGACTTGGTGGTCACCCTTGATTTCCGCATGTCCACCAGCTGCCTCTATTCCGACATCGTGCTGCCGACGGCAAGCTGGTACGAGAAGAATGATCTCAACACCTCCGATATGCATCCCTTCATCCATCCGCTTTCGGCGGCGGTGGATCCGGTGTGGGAGTCGCGCAGCGATTGGGAAATATATAAGGGGATCGCGCGCCGTTTCTCTGAACTTGTTCCCGGCCATCTCGGTGTCGAGCGCGATATCGTGCTGTCGCCCATTCTCCACGACACGCCTGCGGAGCTCGCCCAGCCCTTGGACATCAAGGACTGGAAAAAGGGCGAGTGCGATCTTGTTCCCGGGGTCACGGCCCCGCAGATCACGCTCGTGGAGCGCGACTACCCCAACACATACCGGCGCTTCACGGCGCTTGGCCCGCTAGCCGAAAAGCTCGGCAATGGCGGCAAGGGTATCGCCTGGAACACCGTAGAGGAAGTGCACGGCCTAGGAGAGCTCAACTACCGGGTGAACGATGGCGGCCCGACACACGGGCGCCCGCGCATTGAAACCGATATCGACGCCGCGGAGGTGATCCTCTACCTCGCGCCGGAAACAAATGGCCGGGTCGCCGTGAAGGCGTGGGAGGCACTCGGCAAGACGACGGGGCGGGATCATATTCATCTTGCCAAAACGCGGGAAGATGAAAAAATCCGCTACCGCGATCTCGTGGCGCAGCCGCGCAAGATCATCACCTCGCCGATATGGTCCGGGATCGACAGCGAGCACGTCAGCTACACGGCGGGCTACACCAATGTGCACGAGCTTATCCCGTGGCGCACGTTGACCGGCAGGCAGCAATTCTATCAAGACCACCGCTGGCTGCGGGATTTCGGCGAGGGCTTCGCGCTCTATAAGCCGCCGATCGATACCCGTAATGTCGCCGGCATGTTCGGAAAGCGAAGCAATGGCGAGCCCGAGATCGTGCTCAATTTCATCACCCCCCATCAAAAATGGGGCATTCACTCTACCTATACCGACAATCTCTTGATGCTCACCCTTTCGCGCGGCGGTCCGATCGTGTGGCTTTCCGAGATTGACGCCAAGAAGGCGGGGATCGCCGACAATGATTGGATCGAGGTCTTCAATCTGAACGGCGCGATCGCCGCGCGCGCCGTTGTTAGCCAGCGCGTCAACGAAGGCATGTGTCTCATGTACCATGCACAAGAAAAACTCGTGAACACGCCGGCATCTCAAGTCACCCGCCAGCGGGGCGGCATTCACAACTCGGTAACGCGCGCCGTCATGAAGCCGACCCACATGGTTGGAGGTTACGCTCAGCTCTCCTATGGCTTCAACTATTACGGAACGGTGGGCTCCAATCGCGACGAGTTCGTCATCGTCCGCAGACTCACCAAGGTCGAATGGCTCAACGAGCCGGAACCCGCCGAAGCGGCCGCAAGGTCTTTTAAGGAAGCCACATCATGAAAATCCGGGCGCAAATCGCAATGGTGCTCAACCTCGACAAGTGTATCGGCTGCCACACCTGCTCCGTGACTTGCAAGAACGTTTGGACGTCGCGCCCGGGCATGGAATACGCCTGGTTCAACAATGTCGAAACCAAGCCCGGCATCGGCTATCCGAAGGACTGGGAGAACCAGGAGCGCTGGCGCGGCGGCTGGGAGCGGAAGAAGAACGGCAAGATCGTCCCGAAACAAGGGGGCCGCTTTGCCGTGCTCGCCAAGATCTTCGCCAATCCGCACATGCCCGAGATCGACGACTACTATGAGCCGTTTACATTCGACTACGCGCATCTTCAAAAATCGCCCGAACTGCCGACGGCACCGGTGGCGAGGCCGGTGTCGCTTGTCACCGGCCGCGTCATGGAGAAGATCGAATGGGGGCCCAACTGGGAGGAGATACTCGGCGGGGAATTCGCCAAGCGGTCCAAGGACTACAATTTCGAGGCGGTGCAAAAGGACATTTATGGGCAGTTCGAAAATACCTTCATGCTGTATCTGCCACGGCTTTGCGAACACTGCCTCAATCCGGCCTGTGTCGCCTCATGCCCCTCCGGTTCTATTTACAAGCGCGAGGAAGATGGAATTGTTCTGATCGATCAGGATAAGTGCCGAGGCTGGAGAATGTGCGTCTCCGGCTGCCCGTACAAGAAGATCTATTACAACTGGACCTCCGGGAAAGCCGAGAAATGCACCTTTTGCTATCCTCGCATCGAGGCGGGTCAGCCGACTGTCTGCTCGGAAACGTGTGTCGGGCGCATCCGCTACCTCGGCGTATTGCTCTATGACGCCGACCGGATCGAAAGCGCGGCGAGTGCCGAGGATCCCCAGGACCTTTACGAAGAACAGCTTTCGCTTTTTCTCGATCCACATCATCCCTACGTCGAGGCGCAAGCGCTGGCCGACGGCGTGCCCGACGCCTGGATCGAAGCCGCCAAGCGCTCGCCCGCCTATAAGATGGCGGTCGATTGGCGGATCGCCTTCCCTCTCCACCCGGAATATCGCACGCTGCCAATGGTCTGGTACGTGCCGCCGCTTTCGCCCATCCAGTCGCACGCCAACGCCGGAGCGATCGAGACGAACGGCGAGATACCGGACGTGCAATCGCTCCGGATACCAGTTCGCTATCTCGCCAATTTGCTCACCGCGGGAGCGGAGGCACCAATCGTCTCGGCGCTTGAGCGGATGCTGGCGATGCGCGTCTATTACCGGAGGCGCCAGCTGGGGCAAGGCGGCGGGCAAGACGTGCTGGCGCAGGCCGGGCTCAACGTGGCGCAAGCGGAAGAAATGCATCGCTATTTGGCGATCGCCAATTACGAGGATCGCTTCGTCATTCCGACCAGTCATCGCGAATATGCGGAGAACGCCTACGACTTACGCGGCACCTGCGGGTTCAGTTTCGGCAATGGGTGCCATTCCTCGGAACCGGGCCCGAGCCTGTTCGGCGGCGCCATGGGCGGGCGGCAGAGGGAACGGGCCGAACCATAGGAGGCATGCCGGTGATTGTACTGAGAGCGCTTGCCGCCCTGCTCTCCTACCCGAGCGGCGAGCTTCGGCGCGCGCTGCCGGAAATTGCGGACGCGATTGCGGGCTCCCCGCTCATCGCGCCGCGCGAGCGCAAAGGCCTTTTGGCGCTGATCGACAGCTTGGCGGAAGGCGATCTGCTCGAGACAGAAGAGCGCTATGTCGAACTATTCGACCGGGGCCGCGCCGCCTCTCTCAATCTGTTCGAGCACTTGCATGGCGACAGCCGTGATCGCGGCACCGCCATGATCGAACTCAAGCGCCTCTATGAAGGCGCCGGCTTCGAGCTTGCGACGCGGGAGCTGCCAGACTATTTGCCCGTAGTCCTTGAATATCTGAGCTGCCGTAACCTTGCCGAAGCGCGCGCGATGCTTGCGGACTGCGCTCATATTTTAAAAGCGATCGCCTCGGCGCTAATTGGCCGTGGCAGCGCCTATGCCGCCATACTGCAAACCCTCATCGTGATGGCAGGCGAAGCGCCCGTCGATGCCGCCGCATCCCGAGTGAAGGCATGCGGCCAAAGCGAAGATTTGGATCGCGAGTGGGCGGAAGAACCGGCCTTCGGCGGCACGCCGTCCAAGACCGATTTGGGCCGGCCGGCGCCCAGCTCCCCACCGCGATAACGTCTCGACAGGAAGAACCGCCATGCTGTCCAATGAATATCTCAATACCCTGCTTTTCGGCATTTATCCCTATGTCTGCCTGGCGGTACTGCTCATCGGCAGCCTAATCCGTTTTGACCGCGAACCTTATACTTGGAAAAGCGATTCTTCGCAGATGCTCCGAAGCAAGCGCCTGCGCCTTGGGTCCAATCTCTTCCACTATGGGGTGATCGTCGTGATCCTCGGCCATTTCGCCGGGTTTCTCGCCCCGCATTGGGCGATCAGCTGGGCGCTCAGCCCGGCCGGCCATCAGCTGCTTGCCATGGCAATTGGCGGGCTCGCCGGGCTTGTCGCCATCATTGGCCTCACCATCCTCATGTACCGGAGACTCGCCGACCCGCGCATCCGGGTGAACAGCCGCGCATGGGATATTGTGGTGCTTTTCATGCTGTGGCTGCAGCTGGCGCTCGGCCTTCTCACCGTGCCGCTGTCGGCCTACCACATGGACGGCGCCCTATTCGAACTCTTGACGAACTACGTCAAGGGCGTGGTCATATTCGACAGCAGCGCCTCCTGGCTCATGCTCGCTGTGCCGCCGGTCTACAAGCTGCATATTCTACTCGGCTTTACGATATTCCTCATTTCGCCCTTCACCCGCATGGTCCACATTTGGAGCGGCGCCGGCATGCTGGCGTATCTTTTCCGCCCCTACCAGATTGTTCGGGCGCCAGGCACGCGAAAGAAGGGCGTGGGGCGCCCATGACCATCACCGTCAATGGCGTTTCGATTGATCCGAGTCCTTGGCCAAGCCCGGAACTCGGAGTGGTGCGGGAGCTCTTGCGTCAAAGGGCGGCAGCGGCCGGCCTGCTGCCATCCGGTGTTGACGACAATGATTTGGTCGATAGCGCCATCGAGCGTCTGCTTGCCCAAGAAGTGCAAACCCCAACACCGGCCGAAGCGGAACTGCGCCGCTATTATGAGGCTCATCTTGACGAGTTCCGTGCGGGCGATCTCATTCACGCGCGGCACATACTCTTCCAAGTGACACCGCAGGTGCCGGTCCAAGCAATTCGCGCCCGCGCCGAGCAGACATTGAGGGAAGTGTTGCGCAAGCCCGAGCGCTTCGCTGCGCTTGCACGTGAGCTATCGAATTGTCCGTCCGGTCAGTTCGATGGCAATCTTGGCCAAATTGCCCGGGGCGACACGGTGCCCGAGTTCGAAGAGGCGCTGTTCCGCTCCAGCGGGCGGGCGGAAATTTTGCCTGAGCTCGTCAAATCACGTTTTGGATTTCACATCGTTGCCATCGACCGGCGCATCGCGGGCGAAACGCTGCCTTTCGACATGGTGCGCGGCCAAATCGCCCAAATGCTCGAGGCTGCGGTCGTGAACCAGGCGCTGCGGCAGTACGTCTCGATTCTCTCCGGGCAAGCGGAAATTGTGGGCGTCGATCTGGACCGCGCGACAAGCCCGCTCGTGCAATAGCTGTCCTTGCCGCTAACCCGACTTCGCCACCCGACATTGTCGAGGCCATTCTTGACGGCCGACAACCTGCCGGGCTCCAAATGGATGCTTTGCTGGAGCCGTTTCCGCTGAAATGGGATCGGCAGCGGCCGCTCGTCGGGCTCGAAACCTGAAGGCCATCAGTTCAACTCCACTTGAAAGGCAAAGTCCCGCTGGTACGCGCTCACGATGGAAACGTTGACATGTCCGCCTTCTATTGCAAATCGGGTAGTTCAGTAACACAATTTGATGTCTCATTGGCACTCGTCGCCAGCCTTGCCGCCTCCATTCGTCGAGATCGCGCCATGACAAGACGCGTTCGGTATGTTCCCAATCGAGGCCTCGATCGTCTGCAACATCCCTGAGATAGCGCAATTCCATGGGAGGCTTCCCCTTTTCGACACGCTGCGAGAAGTTGCTGACCGCCTTCCTGTCGTGCAGCGCCGCGCCGATCCAGTCATCCTCGAAGCCATCTGGGCATTGACGCAGCACAGAATATATGTCGCCAAAGCGATTCGACAGAGCCGCGTAAACATCATTTTCGACCGTCCCGGCATAGCGCAGATTCAGCACATGGATATCGTCGCGGACTTGGCCGATGCGCTGGACGCGCCCTTTGCGTTGTTCGAGACGCGAGGGGTTCCAGGGCAAATCGACGTTAATCTGAGCGCCAAGACGTTGAAGGTTCAAGTCCTCACAGGCCGCGTCCGTCGTGCACACAAGGCGGATATCGCCGCGCTGGATCGCTGCCTTGATCTGTTCGCGCGACGCGGATCGGCGGTCGTTTCCGCTTCATTTTCAGCCAGTATCGAACGACTGCCGAATGGGTTTTGGAGGCTTTGTGCGTGGCATTTCCAAGCGAGCCGGTTGCGCTTTATGCGGGGGGCGCCGCGTCTTTTGTTCAGCGCACTCGGGGTTCATCGGATGAATGAGTCGCCCGTCCCGCACCATGCCTTTCTCGGCTTCGGCCATTTCCACGGCCGAGACGCCCGAATGAATTTCGATTCTGTAGCGCTTGATCTCTGGGTCGGGAAAGAGCTTCGCCACCACGTTGCGCGTCTTCGAAATGACCCATGACGGCGCCATCGGCACCATCCAGCCGATCTTGGGACAGCGGGTCTCAAGGCAATAGAGAAAAGCCTTGGCACGGTTGCCATGTACATCGTGCTCGATGCCAAGCCTCGTGATCTCCGTATCGACGCGGGGCAAAATACTGAATCGTTGACATCCGAGTATCTCAGCCCGGAATGCGGAATTGACGGCGGCCCTCACGCGTTTGCGCTTGAGGGACATTTTGGAGCCGTCGCGCTCGAGGATGTCGAGGACCGCATGGCGGACGATGGCGAGGTTTAGGGGAGAGAAGTCCTCTCTGCTCCGGCAGCGATCCTCGTCAAAGGTAATATCCAGCTGCCAGTGAAGGTTGTTCTCGATACTCCAATGCGCCCGCGTGGCCGCGAGGATTGCGGCGGGGTCTGCGGTCAAGGATGTTATATAAAAACGCGTTTCGATGGATGCTTGCCCGGTTTTCTTGCCGATGCGCG
>JBQTKC010000165.1:0-1804 GCA_052386575.1 Beijerinckiaceae bacterium | reverse complement strand
GCACGGGACCGGCGAACTGGTTTGAGTTTCACGACCAAGCGCCAGTTGTTGGCACTGCTGTATGGCCAATTGCCGGGGGCCTATTCGGCTCACGCGACATCGAAGCGTCGATGTCGAGCCATCAGGCGCGGCTTCATCATGCGGGCGGCGCGGCCCCGGCGCGCTCGACCTTCGCCGACGCCAACCGCGACCGCGATTGCCATTCCAAATGCAGAGGGCTCGTCTGGGTCACCTCAAAATCTCCTGTCTTCGAGGGGGCCGCACCACCCAAACCTCTCAGACAGGAGCCCAATTACGCGGCCTCGCGATAGCGGCTTCGTTCAATCCCCCCTCCGATACTGTCTATTCGGCACCCGCCCTAGAACGCGATAATCATCATTCTTATCGCCCATATAATTATGAGGACAGCTCCTATTCCGATTACAACGAGAACCGTTTGATCGTCATTGTTGGCCATCGCGCGTCTCCAAGCTGTGATTCCCTCGGTGTCCACGCGGGCAATTTCCCCGCGCCGCGCCGCGACGCGAATAAGGATCCGGCTCCGGCTCGACCGTGTTTGCATCCCTTTGCCGTTTCGACCCTTTTGCGGCTCCAGCGCAATTCGCTAAAATCGCCTCGCTCGATCTTAGATCCAGCTGCTGCCCCAATCCTAATTAAGGCGCCAACGAAAATGCCGCACGCTAGTTCAAGATGCGCGAAAGAACCCCTTTTGAATCAAGACCTAACTTTGGCGCCGATTTCTCGTGTGGGGGCACGAAATGTAAGATATACTTACTTTAGGCCAGCCGGCTGCGTTCGAAGCCGGGTCCGTTGATCGCCATGAAAGAGGAGAATTTTCGTGAGCAAAAACTATTCCGGCACATGCTGTTGCGGCGCCGTCGAAGTAGAGGTGTCCGGGGAGCCGGAGGCGATGGGATATTGCCACTGCGAGTCTTGCCGGTCGTGGTCCGCGTCGCCGGTCAATGCCTTCACGCTTTGGAAGTCGGGAAACGTGAAGGTGACAAAGGGAACCGATCAGATCGGCGCCTACCACAAAACCGAGAAGCACCATCGCCAATTCTGCCGGATCTGCGGCGGACACGTGATGTCGAGCCTACCGGCCTGGGGGCTGATCGACGTATTCGCGGCGACCATCAAGGACTTCCCGTTCCGGCCGCAGCTTCATGTTAATTACGCCGAGACTGTGTTGCCGATGCGCGACGGGCTTCCGAAAATGAAGGACTTTCCCGCCGAAATGGGCGGTTCCGGAGAAATTGTTGCCGAATAGAAATGCTTTCTTGCATGGAAAGGCCGCCGGCATAAAATGACCTACCCCAAGGCGCGCGACATCTGGACACGAATCAATCTTCGCAATCCGCGCGAAGGCGGTCGTCCTTCCAATGTTGCCCCGCGCGAGCGTCGTGTTGACAAGTGGACAAGCCACATCATCGAGGAAGTCGCTTTAGGTGACGATCCTTGATCGAAACATGCGTGCACTCCACCAACTTCGTAGCGTAGCTTTCATCGAAAGCACGTGATCTCCTTGCGCGAGAAGCTCGCGTCGCTTTGGATTGACGACGGGATCGCCTACAAGGCCAGGCGCAACAAGCCGCTTGTCAAATGGCGGAAGTGGTTCAACACGACGGGAGCGTTCGCTGTGGCGTCGAGCGGGCCAATACGACGATGAAGCGCTGGTATGGGATGACGCGCGTTCGTTATCTTGGGCTCGATCTTGGGCTTGCGCGCAACAACCGCCATCTGCAATTCGTCGAAGCGGGCGCTCGTGCTTATGAGGACGGCGTGAGCCGCGCGCCAGGAGAGCTGC
>JBQTKC010000164.1:0-8374 GCA_052386575.1 Beijerinckiaceae bacterium | reverse complement strand
GGTGCGTGGCCATTCTCATTTGCGGCCTCCTTTCATGCTCCGCGCGATGGCGGCGCGGATCGCGCGTTCGATCTCAGCCTTGCTCGCGCCCGCGGGCACTTGCACGCGCAACGCATCAATGTGGAGCGGCTTTGTGCCCCCGGCAAGCGCGCTGGCCGCGCCCGCGCCGATGGCGTGCCCGAGCCTCGCCGCCTCGCGCCGCGAGCCTTGGCCACTGTATGTGACGGTGCGTGGATCGCCCATGGTCAGCTCACTCCCAGCCAGTTGAGGCGCAGCTCGCGGTCGAGCTTGCGGTATTCCGCCCTGGCCGCGTGCGCGATGTGATGCATATCGAGCGGCGCGCCCTCGTCTGCGGCGAGGAAGGCGGCGTTGATGGCGATGACGGCGATGTTGCCGCCGGCGATGTCGAGCCGCGCCAGGGCGTCGAAATCGAGCGCGGCGACGGGCATTTCGGCGGGGAAGGCCTTCCGCCAGATGAGGCGGCGCGCCGACGCGTCTGGTAAGGGCACGTCGATCGCATAGCGCAGGCGGCGCATGAAGGCGGCGTCGAGATGGCCCTTCATGTTGGTCGCCAGAATCGCAAGCCCGCCGTAGCATTCCATCCGCTGCAGGAGATAGCTCACCTCGATATTGGCGTAGCGGTCGTGGCTGTCGTTGACCTCGCTGCGCTTGCCGAAGAGGGCGTCGGCCTCGTCGAAGAGCAGGACCGCCCCGCTCGCTTCCGCCGCGTCGAAGACGGCGCGCAAATTCTTCTCGGTTTCGCCGATGTATTTCGAGACGACGCGGGAGAGGTCGATGCGATAAAGATCGAGATCGAGATCGTTGGCGATCACTTCCGCGGCCATGGTCTTGCCGGCGCCGCTTGGCCCCGCGAGCAGCACCGAAATGCCGCGGCCGCGCGGATATTTTCGCGCAAAACCGTGCGCGCCATAGACAAGCGCGCTGTGGCGGACCTGCGCGGCGGCGGCCTTGAGTTCGTGGATTACGCCGGCCGGCAGCACGATATCGTCCCAGCCGTAGCGGGGGATGATGCGGTCGGCGAGTTCGTCGAGCTCGCGGCTCGCCCGTTCGCGGCAGGCCTGCCACAGATCGCCGCCTTCAGCCGCCGCGGCCGCGATGGCGCGCGGCCCGAACTTGAACTGCTCCGCGGCGGCGGCGATCGCTTGATGGACCGCCGCGGTGTGCGGCCCCAGCGCCTCGTGCCACAGTTGCAGCCGGTCCTCGGTCTCGAGCGGATCGAGCCTCAGCGCGGGCATGGCGAAAGCAAAGTCGTGCCGTGCCTCGGCGATGGTAACGACAAGTGCGTCGAACCGGGCGAGACGCTCCTCGAGGAGGCGCTTTCCCTCCACCTGGCCGATATCGACGAGGAGCGCGAATCCTCCGAGCATGGCTTCCCGGGCAAGCACGGGCAAGAGATCCGGCGCGGCCTCGAGCGCGCGGGGCCTGATCTCGGCAAGCGCCAGGCCAAAGCCCCGCGCGAGCGCCGTGGCGGCGGCGCGCCGGCCGCTGTGCTTGGGGCCGAAGATCATGGCGAGCGGGCGGGCACTTTGCTGCAGCCGGCCGGCTAGGCTTTCAATGCCGCGATAATGGCGCTTGGGGCAAGGCCCGCCGTCAACCGGAGCAAGGAGCGGGCCGATGCGCTCATCGATTGCATCCTCGCCCATGAGATAGCGGCAGATGCGTTCGTCGATCGACAAGGGCGTCGCGGCGCATACCGGGCTTGCGGCGCAGCCGATCAGCTGGAAGCGCCGCAAGGGCGCGCCGGGCGAAAGCCGCTCCCATGCCTCGCCCGTGGCCTCCGCGCCAAAGATACCGAAGCCGGCCTGAGCCGCTTGCGGAGTGACCTGCTTCGGCCGCCCGTTGAGCTGGGCGTACAGAAGGAAAAGCAGCAAGTCTTCATCAAAGGGAGAAAGGTGAAAGATTGCCGAGAGCCTGTCGATGCTGGCGGGCAATGAGCCCTCGCGCAGCCGGGCCCGGGCATCCTGATAGGCGGCTGCCGCATTGGCCGCGTCCTTTCCGCCCGGTTCGGCGAGAAGCGCATCGATCCACGCGAGCCCGAGCGCCATTGCTGTGCCTTTTTGCTCTTGCCAGGGCTTTTCCTCCCCGTCCGGCCGAATGTTTTTCTGTCCGGCTTCTGTCATGGTCTAAGGTCCCACAATGACGGTATCGCGGCTGCGCGCGCCATCGACCTGCACGGCGACCGGATAGGGCGGCGCCGGAAAAAGATTGCCGGCCGCGCTGATGGGAACTTCGACCGCTGTTGGCGCCGGAGCGGCCCACGCGTCCCCAGGCCCGGGCTCGCGGACCGGGATCGCCGCATCGCCGGCGATGACCTCGACCGTGCGCGCGCCGGCATGCCACAGCCGGTTGCCGGTCACCCGCAATATTCCGGCAGTGACGCCAGCGCCCGCGACGCTTGGGCAAAGTTGCATGAGCCAGATGTTCGATGCATAGCGCCGCGCGCCGCCAATTGCGTCCCCTCTTCCAAGCCCGCCTTGAACGCCCTCGACCGGATGCTCCGCGATGAGTTGCACTTCCAACGGCCCAGCCTGCAACTGCTGGGCTGGCGGAATAGGCCGCGGCGGGGGCGGATGATCGAGATCGGCGGGAAAATCGGCGTCCGGCACCACAATCTGGATCCGCCCGTCGCCTTGAGGCGGCACGCGGATTGGATCAAGAGAACCGAACCGGACATAGAGCCTGTCTGCCAGCGCTCCTTCGGAAACAATCGTTATCTCATCGCCGATCCGCACCCGCGTTTCGCCGATGGGGTCAGTGAGCGCCGCGGGCGAGACATAGGCGTCGACGATCTCCGGCCGCCGGCGCGCCGTCATGAAGATGCGCCGGGTCTCGACCGGCCGCGGGCGCACGCGCGGCGCCGGCGTTTCGATCTGAATGACGGTGACCTCGTAGACGACCGAGCGCCGGAAATTGGTGCCCGAAACGGCCGACCACACTTTGGTGATATCGTCGAGCGAGGCTGGATGCAGCACGATTTTCAGCCGCTCGAATTCCTGCGCGAGATCGGGATCAAGGATCGGATCGCCGAGGTCTACCAGCAACGGATTGATGATGGCGAGATGATCGATTCGGTTGCCGAAGTCGTTCATCACCCGCATGACGTCGCCGAGAATGATCTGAGCGTTGAGATCGGCCTCCTCTTGACTCTCATTCGCGCTGTGCGTCGTGACCAGATAGCGCAGGTCGAGGGACAGCGGGGGGCGTCCATAGGCAGCGGGATTTCCCTGTCCCGGAATCTCCTGGTTCTTCAGCGCGGCGTTCTCGATCGCCTGCATCAGATAGAGATTGACGCGCGCGCCGTTGAAGTCCGTCACTTCCACATCGGGCGGCGCCAAGGTGACCGCCGCGCCGGTAACCATGCGGTCGCGCAACAGCGTTCTGAGCGTGCGGCTCACCGCGGCAATGGCGGTATGAGATGCCATGGCCCGGCCCTAGCGCGGCTCGCCGCGCCGCGCGCGCGCATAGGCCGCAAAGCCGTGCGTCCTTTCGGGCGGCGGCCGCGGCAGGGGAACTTGCGGCTCCCGCGGCAGGAATTGCACCTCGATCTTGCCGATCGAGATCGCCGGCGCGGGTGGCTGCCAGGCTTTCCCATGGCGGACCGCCGCGGGTTGCGCGAGGGGGGTCCGCCGCATGCTGTCCGGCGGGGAAGAACTGAATCTTCTGTGTTCGGTCAGGGATAGGGCGCGGCGAAACCTGTTCGGCCGGGGGCGGAGGACTGAAATGGGATGCCTGGGAATCTGAATGGACTCTCGGAGCGCCTTCCCGCACCGGGGCGCCTTCCCTCGCGGCTGGATTTGGAATGTAGTGTCCTTGCTGCTGTTCTCTGCCTTCGGGCGGCTGCATTTGATGCAGCCCCGCTCGCGCCGCTGGGTTCGTGGCGATTGCATCGTGGTCTGGCATTCGAGCGCCATCCTCGCTTGGCCGCACGATCGCAGGCGAAGTTTCGCGGGCGAGCCTTGGCAACCCGGGGCTTTCAATCGAAGCGCGTCTAGCAACCGGATGGGTTTGAAGCTCTGCCGCAGGTGCAGCCGGTGCCGCGAGCGGGTGTTCGGCATCAATGATCGATTCGATATCGACGGCCGCTGCCGGTTCGAAACGCGAGATGGGACGTGGAGCAAGCACCGAGATTCCGGGGCCAATTGGCGCGCCGGCGCTGCGGGCCACAAGACGCTCAGCGAAATTGCTCATGGGGGAATCTCCGCCGCTTCGGCGATCGCGAGGTAGCGCCGGCGGCGGCGCAACGGCAAAGCAAGAATCTCGGCCTCACACCAATGATAATTCCGCGCCATGCGAAAGACTTCGCGATAGACGCGGTTTGCGCTGCCCAACCCGCTCTGCAGAATGGTGTAGCCGTCGAGAAGCATATCGATCGGCTCGGCGCAGGAGGGGCAGTTGCCCGCAAAGCGCCATTCGGCGATGGGATCGAGGGCGAGGAGCGCTTCGGCGAGGCTCGATTCGCATGCGGCGGGAAGCTTGCTCCGCGCAACGCGTCCGCCGGAAGGATCAGCGAGCTCCTCGATGCAACAGAGGATGAGATCGCGCGCGGCTCCAGGCCCGCCGCGCGCCGTGCGTTCCAAATCGGCTCCCGTGGGCAGGCGCAGCCTCGCAACCCAGTTCGCGCCGCCGGCTTGCAAAGCGAAATACGACTCCATGGATGCGCCGGCCGCAGGCCGCGCGGCCGCAACTTCGGCGAAGCAGACCGGGATCTCGGCAAGAGCGCCGCATGATGGGCATGCGGCTACAAGATCTATCTCAGACCCTAAGAGCCTAGCGCAGAGGGCGAGCACCAAGCGCTCCCGGTCGCCGGCCGTCAAATCGAGAAGCCTGTCCGCCGCGGGAGCTTCGATCTCGCCTAGTCGCAGTGTCAGCGCTGCAAGAAGGGCGCTGACACGTTCCACCGGCGTCGTGTCACGGCCAAGTTCGGCAAGCATTGCTTCATCGTAGCCGGCCGGATCGCGCAGTTCCGCCACCGTGTGACGTTGGCCTCGCTCGAGGAGACCGTAAAGCAACTGCACCTTGAATGTCAGCGTCATCGGGAATCGAGCCCCTGCCGCCCCGCGCCGAAGATTCTTGCGGCCCTAGGCCGGAACCGTGAAGCTCGGTTCCTTCGGCTCGACCACCGCGACGTCGCGCAGCCAGCCCTCGTTTTCGAGTTTCAGCGTCTGAATCGCCACCGCGTTCGCATTGGCGTCGAGATCGGGCAGCGACTGAAACTCCGACACCCAGCATCGGTAAATTTGATAAGAAAGGACCTTCTGCCCCGCCTCGTTGAAGACATCGAGGATGACATCCTTGCGGAAATCGGCGAGCGAAACCTCGGAGCCGAAGCCTGCGCCGAAGTTCCAGACCTTATTCGCCCATTGCTCGAATTCGAGATCGTGCGTCACGCCGCGTTCGAGCGTGATCGCCTCGTATTTTGTCCGGC
This sequence comes from Beijerinckiaceae bacterium, assembly GCA_052386575.1. Taxonomy (GTDB): domain Bacteria; phylum Pseudomonadota; class Alphaproteobacteria; order Rhizobiales; family Beijerinckiaceae; genus Methylocapsa. Next base: position 2,928 of record JBQTKC010000164.1, on the reverse strand, counting down.
CAGGCGACTTCCGGCCGGTCGAGGGATCGCCGCCCTCGCGGTGCTCGACCACTTCGGTGGTGCGCTTCAATGCGCCGACCTTGCTGACGCCCGCGACGTAGCGGGCATCCCATTTCACCCGGACCTGGAAGTTCTTATAAGGGTCGAAGCGACCGGGGTTCTTCGTGAAGGGCGCCATGATCGCGGCTCCTTACTCTGTCGTCACGCGGGAAATCTGCTGAATCTTGATGATGACGAATTCCGCGGGCTTGAGCGGCGCGAAGCCAACCTCGATATTGACAATTCCGTTGTCGATGTCGGTCTGTGTCGTGGTCTCGCCGTCGCATTTGACGAAATAGGCCTCGCGGGGGGTCGTTCCCTGGAAGGCGCCCTTGCGGAAGAGGTCGTGCATGAAGGCGCCGACGTTGAGCCTGATCTGCGCCCACAGAGGCTCGTCGTTCGGCTCGAAGACGACCCATTTTGTGCCCCGGTAAAGGCTTTCCTCGATGAACAGCGTGGTGCGCCGCACTGGCACGTATTTCCAGTCCGAGGCAAGGGCGTCCGCGCCGTCGAGCGTGCGCGCGCCCCAGCAGATGTTGCTGTAGACCGGGAAGTTTCTCAGACAGTTGACGCCGAGCGGATTGAGCGTGCCGTTTTCGAGGTCGGTCATCACATAGGTCAGGCTCTCGACATTGCGGAGCCTCGCGTCGGTGCCGGCCGGCGCTTTCCAGACCCCGCGTTGCGTGTCGGTGCGCGCCCAAAGGCCCCCGATCGTCCCGCTCGACGCAAGCGGACGCTGGCGGTTCTGATTGAGCGGATCGGGCGTGAGGGTACGCGGATAGTAGACGGCGGAGTTCGGATGCCGGAGCGATTCGTTCTCGCCCAGCCATGTTCGCATCTGGTCGATCGTCACCACGTCGTGAGGAATATCGACGATGATCATCGAGCGCCGGCGCTCGGCATAGATGATGGCCTCGGCATAGACCGAAAGCGCTCCGGCCGCGCCGAGCCGTGGCGCATCCGGCATCGAGATGATGTTGACGATGTCCATGTCGTCGAGCGCGTAGAGACCGGTCTTCGGCAGCGGGTTGCCGCGGAACGCTTCCGGTAGCACGAGGTAAGCTGGCGGAACCGTGGCCGGATCGACGATGGAGCCGTCCTGGCCCGTTCCAGGATCGGGCAGGAACTGCTGCGGACCGCTGAACGCCGGTGGAAGGAGCCCATAGTTGCCGGCGTCGGCGCCGCTGAAGGAGAACACGGCGGCCGGTTCGTAGGGTTGCGCTCCCTGCCCAGCTCTAATGACAAAGCGACGTGGATTTCCCGGCGTGCCGTCGCCGATGATATTCACTGTGGCGCTGGAAAAATAGGCGCGGTGTTCGGGCAGTATGGTGGCGCTGGTGCTGAGTTTGCGAAGGGCGGTTTGCAGGCCGGCCGCCCAGAACACGAATTTGTCGGTCGCGGTCGGAGGGATCGCCGGGATATCCAATGGAGCTGGCGTACCCGGCGCTTGCAAAACGAGTTGCAACGAGATGCTGATCGTGTCGATCTCATCAATGTCGACAGGCATGACCAGGGGAAGATCGGTGCTCTCGGTACCCGCCGGCGAAATACTGCTTGGCGGGTTCAAGCCATAGGTCCCGGCGTTCGTGCCGGAGAACACGAATTGCGGCGCGATGTCGAGCAATGTCCCCGTGCCGGGCGTGATCACGAAGCGGTGCGGACCGGCGGGGGGTCCGGTCAGCGTCACGGTCGCGGTGGTGAAGTACTGTTGATGTTGCGGAAGAATGGCCGGATTGGCGCCTACCGCCCGAATTGCGGCCTCGAATTCTGCCCGCCATTCGTCGAAGCCCACCAACGCGGCGTTGGTAATGGTCAGCGCCGCGGGGAAACCCGTCGACACCGTTTTGGGTGGACCGAGGATCAGCGTGACGCTGATATTCCCGATCGATCCCGGCACGGCCAAAAGCAAGTCCTGGCTCACCGTCCCATTGGCCGCCGGGAGAATCATCGGCGCGGGCGGAACCGGCAGCGCGGCCAAACCGTCGCGGTTAAGCTGGACCAGGCGCGATCCCTGATTGACGACTTCGATCGCGTTGTTCGCCGTATCGGGCGTCATGGTCAGGTTGCGGAAGGCCTCGGTCCGCAAGACGATGGACCGGTTGCCCGACTTCGCCACTTCGCTGACAAAGAGGCTGAAGGTCGATGTCGGGGAGGTGCCGTTGTGCTCGATCTCCAGCCGCAGGTTGTTGCCCCAATCGCCCGGATTCTTTGCGGACTCGCCGCGGATTCGCCGGCCAGCGACGAAATTGAAAACCGGCGTTCCGTCGAAATCGCTGATCGTGCCCGTGGCCGCAGTCGTCGGTGTCAAACCCTCATCGTTCTCGGGTTGCCCGATCCGCACCACCCACGCCTCTGTCCCGCCGTTGAGGAAGAACTGCTGCACCGCGTAGGAGGCCTCGCTCGAGCGTTCGAGCCCGCCATACTCGCGCTCGAAATCGGCGATGCTCAGAAGCTGCACGGCTTCGTTGTTCAGTCCCTTGCGGAACGTGCCGATGAATGCCGCCGTCGATGTCGCGACCGCGGCAATCGGGCGAACGCCGCTTGGAATTTCCTCAATATAGACGCCGGGAAATGTCGGGCGAACGGGCATGCGATCCTCCCCCAGACAAAGCCTGCTTCCGCCGGCACCCGGATGAGCGCTCATTCCCCTGCGCCCCTAACAGTGCGCAGGTCTTACCGGTTCCGAGCTGCCAGAGGCCTCTATGAGCCTTATGTTTTAAGCATATACCAATTCTCCTGTCCGTCCAGTGCGTAGTTAGGGCTGGTGATGTACGGGAGTTTGTGTCAGCGGTGAGAGGGGGTACTCGGGCGGGTTGTCGAGACTCACCGTCAAGGAGCACCCCCAATGCCACATTGCGTGACGATCCAAAGCTTACCAGCGGCGTTCGA
>JBQTKC010000163.1:0-2817 GCA_052386575.1 Beijerinckiaceae bacterium | reverse complement strand
GCTGGTGAATGGGCTCGTGCGCCAGCTCGAGAGTCAGGGCGAGAGCGAAATTCCAAGCGAGCGGATCGGGGAACTCGTCATGGAAGGTCTTCGCTCGCTCGACAGCGTCGCTTATGTGCGCTTCGCCTCGGTCTATCGCAATTTTCGCGAAGCCCGCGATTTCAACACGCTGATCGACGAACTTTCGAATGGCGGCGGCGAGGCAACGGAGGATGACAGAACCCAACCACCGGCCATTGCGCGGCCGCCGGGCCTCGCATGATCCAATCTTATACGGACGCGAGGTACATGGCGGCGGCTCTTGCCCTTGGGCGGCGCGGGCTCGGGCTTTGCGCGCCAAACCCTGCCGTCGGCGCGCTTATCGTCAAGGATGGCGTGATCATGGCGCGCGGCTGGACAAAACCCGGCGGCCGCCCGCATGCGGAAACCGAGGTTTTGCGCGAGGCGGGCGTGGACGCACGCGGCGCGACGCTCTATGTGACGCTGGAACCTTGCAGTCATCACGGGCAGACGCCGCCTTGCACCGATGCAACCATCGCGGCGGGAATTGGCCGCGTGGTCTATGCCATTGATGATCCCGATCCCCGCGCATGTGGTTTCGGCGCGCAAATCTTGGCCGATGCCGGCATTGAAGTTACACGCGGCGTGCTCGCGGAAGAGGCGCTGCGGGCAAATCTCGGCCATTTTTTGCGCGTTACACGCAAGCGCCCGATGGTCACTTTGAAGCTCGCCTTGACGGCGGATTCTTATGCCGCGGGGGCAGCGGCCGATCCGCGTCTTGTCATCACGGGCGCGCCAGCAAATGGGCTCGTGCATCTTATGCGCGCGATGCATGAGGCCATCATGACCGGCATCGGCACCGTTTTGGCGGATGATCCCCTGTTGAGCGTGCGGCTTCCCGGTCTCGAAGACCGCAAGCCCTTGCGCGTCGTGCTCGACAGCGATCTTCGTTTGCCGCTTTCCGCGCGGCTTGCCGCCACGGCAGCAGGGAGTCCTACCCTGGTTATCGCCGGCGAAGGTGCGAGCGAAGAGAAGGCCGAGCGCTTGCGCGGCGTCTGTGTCGAGGTCGCGCTTGTGCGCCGCGACGCGGCGGGGTGCGCCGATCTTCATGCCGCGCTGGAGCTCTTAGCCGGGCGTGGCTTGACGCGCGTTTTTTGCGAGGGCGGCCCGCGCGTGGGGGGAGGATTAATAGCGCGTGAGCTTGCCGATGAGGTTATAATTTTCACCGCGCCAAAAGCTCTCGGCCGAGAAGGCGTTTTGGGCCTCGACGCGGACACGGCGGCCCTGGTTAGCGATCCAACGCGTTATCGCCTCGCGGAAACGCGAATGATCGGAGTCGACAGGCTGACCCGTTACGAAAGAGTGGCTTGATGTTCACGGGCCTAGTGAGCGATGTCGGCGAGGTGGTACGGGTTGACGCGGGGGCCAAGCTGAACCAACTGCGCATCGCCTGCTCCTATCCGGCGGAAACGCTCGCGCCCGGCACATCTATTGCCTGCGGCGGGGCGTGCCTGACCGTGGTCGCGCATGGCGAAAGCGGCAATCGCCGCTGGTTCGAGGCCGACATCGGCGCGGAAACGCTTGCCCGCACGACCGCGCGGTACTGGAATGTTGGCACGAGACTTAATCTTGAATGGCCCCTGAGACTAGGCGACGAACTTGGCGGCCATATCGTGACCGGGCATGTGGACGGCGTGGCGGAAATCGTCTCGATCGCGGATTTCGAGGGGATGCGGCGGATCGACATCAACGCTCCGCATGACCTCGCGCGGTTCATCGCGGAAAAGGGTTCTGTCGCGCTCGACGGGACATCGCTGACGGTCAATAGGGTGGAAGGCGATCGTTTTTCGGTGCTGCTCATTCCGCATACGCTGCAAGTCACGACCTGGGGCGAAAGGCGGCTCGGCGATGAAATCAATCTCGAAGTCGATCTGATCGCCCGCTACGCCGCGCGGCTCGCCGGGAACATCGATCAAAAGTTGTGAGACGGCTTCTCGCGCGAATAGGGCACCTCCTATATCAAGACCTTCGCTCTGGTTCTGGCGCTTTCTCATTGCGCCGAAGTGCTTGGCCTGCTGATCTGATTGCATCTGAAAGAGGCCCAAGCCTCGCTGGACCAGAATATCTGGCGCTGTTTACCAAACCTTCAAGTTTGTCAGATGGTAGTTGAGACAATGAGGGCACGAGCCGACGGAAGCCATCCGAGCGATCTTTCACCCCGGTTGAATTCTCACCTCTCATTACAAGGAACTCTCCGATGTCTACGACCGTCGGAAGGAATTCCTGTTGATCGAACTTCGCCGCTATTACAAGTAATGCGTCGCGCTCACGGTCCGGGATACTCAATTTGGCTACCTGTTCGATAGCGGTCAGTTTTTTGATCGGCTTGCGCCCTGATTTGCTGATGGCAGTTGCACTGCGCGCTTGCCCGGTGCAGACGAGACCCGAGCCCCGTCGCGCACCGAATGTTGCGCTAGAGCCTTTCGGACTTCGTCGTAGCCCCACTCTTCGACGAGCATTTGGACGAGCTTCGTTAGAATTACTTGGTGTCTGGATGCCATGCCGCGCCCCCAACTCAAAGCCCAATGGAATCAAAGAACTCATCAGCAAATTTGTGAAATTGGACGGCATTCCCGAGATGAGTGTCGTCTCCTCTCATCATTTTTGGAAATCCACGAGAATGCGGAATTTCCTGTGGAGAGCTTTGCAAAAGTTCCAATCCTGTGATTCTGTAAGACTTTCGCAGGGATGATTCGCCGATGCCGCGGCGTTGCTTTTCTCAACCTTCGCTCGCCGGCGCATTCGTGAAGGCCTATT
>JBQTKC010000162.1:0-3157 GCA_052386575.1 Beijerinckiaceae bacterium | reverse complement strand
TGCTGAATTGTTCAGGTGGTAATTCGCACTCTAGTTTAGCGAGGCAGCGTAGCCACAGAGATCCCCCCATAGAACCTACCTCTGATGTGTTCGAGAACCCATCGGCCTTGCTTATAATAAGCCTGCCGCGCGGACGTGCTTACGCGGAGACGATTCTGGTCGTCGAATTCATAGATGTAAACCTCCTCCACGCGATTGCCGGGTAACGCCCGGCGAATGTTGATATAACTCCGCCCGTCCCGAGCCCAAAAACCGCCCGGGGCTCTAAGCGCGATCTGATTGGTCGTCGCAATCGACTTTCTGTGTTGCGCCACCTCTTCGCTCGGCGGGGCGATAAACTCGCCTACCACAAGGGAGGCGAGCACGAATACGGATCCCAGCTTCATTACCGATAAAACGATCCGCGCTAGCGACACCCCGAATCCGCTGTTACGCTCGGGACTGACGCTAGCGGGGGCCAATAAAGATGGCATTCTCACCGCCGAGGACGTTTCGGGGATAGAAATTGTTGGCGACGGAGTTGGTCGTGTTGTCGGCTTGCGAGACTGGCTTGGGCGAGGTTCGCACCGGCGAGGGCGTCTTCGGTTTGCGACGGGCGTTCGTGCTGGCCCGGGCGAAGACCTTGGTGATGACTTTATGGAAGGAACCGGATGATCAGGCGCGGGAGCTGATGGAGGATTTCTACCGCCGCATCCTGACGGGTGAGCCGCGCGCCGAGGCTTTGCGCGAGGCCCAGTTAATGATGAAAGTCAAGGGCCCCGAGCCGTACTACCGGGGCGCGTTCATTTGTCAAGATGATTCTGGGCCATTGCCACTGCACGCTTCAGTTTGAGATGATGGCAGCAAGCTGTGAAGATAGAACGCGGTCATGAGGAGGCAAGCAAGATGAACATTACCATCGAAGCGATCTACGAGGCAGGCGTGCTCAAGCCCTTACAGCCGTTGCCGGGCTTGAAAGAGCGCGAAAAGGTGCGCCTCACGGTGGAAGTGGAAAGCGCGCTTGATCGGCTGCTGCAACAGCCTATCGAGATTGACCCAGCCATCGCGCGGGAGATCGCTGAAAGCGCCGATTTCAGCATGCTAGAAAGTTGAAGGCATGCTGCGCGACATTCCACCAGGGACGCACTGCTTCGTTGACACGAATATTTTTTACTACAGCTTGGTCAGCATTCCGCCTTTGACTGCGGAGTGTGTTGATTTTCTGAAGCGAGTCGAGCGGCGTGAATTGATGGCCTCAACCTCGTCAGCCGCGGTAGCTGAAGCCATCCACAAGGTCATGCTTGCCGAAGCCGTGCAACGCCACGGCTTGACTCGTCAAGGGCTTGCCCACCGATTGCAACGTCAGGCTCGATTGATTGCCGGGCTGACCGAGCACACCAAAGTTGCAGCGTTGATTCGCGCCCTCAATCTCCACGTCGAACCAATCACGCTCGACTTGTTAGAAAGAGCGGCTTTGCTCTCCACTCAACATCGCCTGCTCACCAATGACGCGCTCGCGCTGGCAGTGATAGAGAAGCTGGCGATTTCACACCTCGCCACCAATGATGATAATTTCGATGCAGTGAGTGGCATGACGGTGTGGAAGCCGAGATGAAGCTGATGGCGAAGGCGTTTCACCAGCTATCCGACTCGCCTAAGTTCGTTACTGGGAAGCACCAGCCATCAACGGACGAAGGCGTCTTCGATTTGCGGCGGGCGTTCGTGCCGGCCGGGGCGAAGACCTTGGTGATGAGCTTATGGAACGTGCCGGATGAGCAGACTCGGGAGTTGATGGAGGACTTCTACCGCCGCGTTCTGATTGGCCAGCCGCGCATCGATCTGCCGGCCGGGCGCCGATCGGGGCTCCGGCAGATCATCGACGTGCTCAAGGACGTGCCGGGCGTGAGATTCACGTTCTTCCAGGCCCGCGACGTGGTACGCCATCCCCTGGTACAGCGGGTGATCGAGGCCTACGATGCCTACGAAAAAATCGCGGCGGAAAAAACCATGAGCGAGAAGAACACTGCCAGGGCCCAGAGGCCTCGATGAGGACCCGGATCAGCGTGCAGCGGGCCTGCGAGGGGTGGGCGGCCCCCGAAAGCCGCGCCCTGCGCGCTTGGGTACGGGCGGCGCTCGCGGGCCGGCGGACGGAGGCTGAGCTTGCCAACCGTCCCGCGCCCAGTCGCGCCGCCCACCCAACGACGCTGTGTCAATGAGCAGGGCTTCAGCCTGCATGCTGACGTGCGACTCGCCATCAATCAGCGCCACAAACTCGAACATTTGTGCCGTTACATCACCCGCCCTGCCATTGCCAATGCACGGCTGACTCTCAATCGGGCCGGTGAGGTCGTGCTGCAACTCAAAAGCCCCTACCACGACGGCACCACCCATATCGTGATGTCCCCGCTCGAGTTCATGCAACGCCTGGCCGCGCTGGTTCCCCGTCCAAGACTGCATCTCATCCGCTTCCATGGCGTGCTCGCGCCCAATGCCAAGCTGCGTGCCGCGATTATCCCGAGCCCGCCTGCCAACGCCACTGACCCCCCAGCCGGACAGGGCGAGACACTCCTGCCTTCGGCGCCGGCCCGCATCCGTTGGGCCCAGTTGCTCAAGCGGGTGTTCGATATCGATCTCGAACACTGCCAAACTGCGGTGGCCCATTGACGATCATCGCGGCCATCCTTGACCCCACCGCCATCGCCAAGATCCTCTCCCATCTCGGCTTGTCCGCCCGGGCACCGCCACGATCACCAGCGCGGCACTTCGCGCTCCTCCAAATCGCCTGATCTCACACCGAGACCCCCCTTCCTTCCAGCTCAGCTCCCTGATCCGACAGCCCCCTTCGGCTCGCACTCCCGTGCCACACCAAAACGCCCCGAAACGTGCCCTCGGGCCAGTCAATAACTCGACAATTTCCCGGTTCTGGACACGGTGACGCCCCGCGGGACGTCGCCCTCGAGTCGGACGGGCACATCGTGGTCGTCGATCCCGGCGCCGGCCCTGACACGCGCGGCGCCCTGTTCCGGGTCGACCCGAAGACCGGCCGCCGCGTGGTGCTCAGCGCCTTCGGCGACCCCCAGCAGGGCGAGCTTGGCAACGACCCGCGCGGCGTCGCTGTCGAGCGCGACGGCGGGATCCTGGTGACCGATTCGTCGGGCCGCGCCGGAGAGCCGGCCCT
>JBQTKC010000161.1:0-2755 GCA_052386575.1 Beijerinckiaceae bacterium | reverse complement strand
TCCGCGGCAGGAATCCTGAATCAGAATTCAGCCGATTCGGGAATCCCCCAAGTGATTCACTCCGTTCCGATACCGCTCTAAGCAATGGTCCGCCTGCAATCTCTATCGACTTATGATCCGATCAATTTCCTCGGCCTGGCCTTCCTCAAGGCCACCGCGCGAGGGGCGGCAGCGACGACAAAATCGCCTCGACATTGCCGCCGGTTCGCAAGCCAAAAATCGTCCCGCGATCGTAGATCAGGTTGAATTCGGCATAGCGGCCGCGCCGCACCAGTTGCTCCTCGCGGTCGGCCTTGGTCCAGGAGAGCGCGAAATTGCGGCGCACGAGTTCGGGATAGACGGCAAGAAGACCCTCGCCCACGGCGCGCGAGAAAGCGAAGTTTTCGGCGTATGCGGTTTCGCCGCCGCTTGGGCAATCGAGATAATCATAAAAAATTCCCCCCGTCCCGCGCGGCTCGTCGCGGTGCTTCAGATAAAAATAATCGTCGCACCATCGCTTGAATTTCGCGTGGTCCGCGACATTGCGGTGGCTGTCGCAGGCGGCCTTCATGGCGGCATGGAAGTCGCGCGTGTCGGGATCGGACTGCACACGCCTTTTGTCGAGCACGGGCGTGAGGTCGGCGCCGCCGCCGAACCACGCCTTGGCGGTCTCGACGAAGCGCGTATTCATGTGGACGATGGGAACGTTTGGGTTCCACGGGTGCGCGATCAGCGAAACCCCGGAGGCCCAGAATCGCGGATCGGTTTTAGCGCCAGGTATTTGCGCCGCGAATTCGGGCGGAAAAGTTCCAAAGACCGTCGACGTATGAACCGCCATTTTCTCGAATACCCGGCCCCTAAGGATCGCCATACGGCCGCCGCCGCCATCGCCGCCCGCGTGATCGGTCCTTGCCCATGGTTTGGTCACGAAACGTCCCGGCGCGATGCCTGGATCGGCGAAAGGTCCGGCCGCCTCGGTCTCCAGCCGTTCGAAGGCCGCGATGACTCTTTCCTGCAGGCCTTCGAACCAAGCCCGGGTCTCGCTCTTGCGTTTGTCGGTCGTGCCGGCGAGGGTCATGCAATTCGGCTCCATCGGCGTGTGGATCGGCCGCCTCCTTAAACCCGGTGCGTCTTGATCCCGTTTCCTTTCGACGCACCAACCAAGACCTCATGGCGGCGCTTCGCGCACTTCGCGGAAGGCCTCGCTCAAATTCTTAACTAGCACCGTCTTGACGTTATAACAGTCATCCGTGAGCGTCGATGTCGTAGCACTCTAGCGGGTAGCCATTGTCCAAGCTGACCGTCAAAAACTTCCGCCGAGTTGCCGCGCGGCTTCTCCCGCCACCATTGCCGCGGCGACGGCGACATTCAACGACCGCAACGGCGGTTTTAGGGGAATGACGAGACGCGCATCGGCGCTAGCATGGACTTTTGCGGGCACACCGGCCGACTCGCGGCCGAAAAGCAGGATATCACCGGCAGCATAACTGAAGGCGGTGTAGGCCAGGCCAGCCTTGGTCGTAAACAGGACCAGACGCCGACCGGCGGCGCGGCGCCACTCCTCGAAGGCGGCAAAATGCGGATAGCGGGCGATCTCGACATGGGCAAGGTAATCCATGCCCGCTCGGCGGAAATGCTTGTCGCTCAACAAGAAACCCGCTGGCTCAATGATCGCGGCGGCGAGCCCGAGACAGGCGCACATCCGCAATATCGTGCCGGTGTTTTGCGGGATGTCTGGCTGATAAAGCGCCACCGTCAAAGGCGCGGTCCGGTCGGGCGGCATGTTTGCTTTCAGAATAACCGGAAGACGCCAAGATAATCGTCACAATCGCGTGCCCGGATCAAAACACAGCATTATTCCACTTGCAGCAGTTGTCGTCCGGAAAATCCTGGCGCGCTTAATTAAGGGAGTTGGACGGCCGTCAGGCCGCCCAACCACCGGCGCTGCTACTGGGCCGCGGCGAGATTGACTCTGGATTCGGCGATTTGCGTAAGCTTTTGGTCAGCCGCTTTCTCTTCCTCTAGGTTACGGTGAAGCACGTTCGCGCAATCACTGCGCCCGAGCTGCTTCGCCCAGGAAATAAGCGCGCCATAGCGGGTAATTTCATAGTGCTCCACGGCCTGCGCGGCGGCAATTAACGCGGCGTCCAGCACTTCCTTATTGTCGACCTTGCCAGCGATTGCTTCGGCCTCCTTTATGATGCCGTCAATGGCGGAAGAATTTATAGTCTCGGGCTCGACACCATGCATCTTGAACACCTGCTCGACCCGGCGAAAGTGCTGGAAGGTTTCCACGCGATGCCGCTCAAATCCGGACCTGAGTTCCGGATTCGTCGCTTTTTCCGTCATCGCCGGCAATGCCTTTAAGACCTCCTGTTCCGTATAGTAAATATCCCCCAGCATGCGGACGAACAGGTCGTCCATGGTGCGTATATCTTTTGAGAACAAGCTCATGTGTTGTCTCCGTCGGTTTGAATAAAGTCTCGGCGAGGAAAGAGGAATACCCTCCCCGGCCGCCGTGCTTACTGTTTGCCGTGCGAAATTGCGCCACCGCGACGCCCAGCGTCTGCCGCGCGTTCTTTATCCTTGCCGAAATTGCCGCCGGAAACTTGGCCCCCTTTTCTTCCCGCCTCGGACGCAAGTGCATGATCCCTTGAGAAGCTGCGCTTTTCGTTTGGGACGCTTTGGCCGCCCTTCCGCCCCGCCACGGAAGCCAGCGCATGATCTTTCGAGAAGCTGCGCTTCTCATCCGGCACGCTTTCGCCGCCTTTGCGCG
>JBQTKC010000160.1:0-13827 GCA_052386575.1 Beijerinckiaceae bacterium | reverse complement strand
GCGGTTGCGCAAAGCTAAAACATTGACGCGCGAACGCAACAGGGGCGGCCCGAGCCCGAGAGCCATGGTCGAATCGGCAACGGTTGTATCTCGCTCCTCCACGCCGGTCCGCAAGCTTCTGTCGTCGCTCATCTACATTCTCGCGGGACTAGCCCTTCTTGCCGCGATCACGGCGGCCGCGGCCCCTTGGGCCTTTTCAAATACAGCCTTGCGCAACGAGTTGGCGGCGCAAATCCGTCACGTGACCGGGCTTGCCGCGATATGGCGGGGCCGCGCGGTCTTTGTTGTCCTGCCAAATCCCCATATCAGCATCGAGGGCGTCAACTTCGCGGACCCCTCCGGCGCGCTTCGTATTGACGCTCGTTATTTCAAAGGATACGCCCGGCTAGCACCACTATTCGCCGGCCGGATCGAGATCGCGTCGGCGACCCTCGATCAGCCGGACATGGTCGTCGATCTCGATCGCCGGCCGATGCCCACGGACAGCGTGATCGGCCGCGCCGCGGACGCCTCGCCGGCAACCGCCGAGGCCGCATCGGCGGATGCCGCAAGACTTGGCGCCATGACCTTTGTCGATGGCCGCGCGCGCTTGATTAGCAAGCAGTTCTCGCAAGATCTGTCGATCGACGCGATCAACATGACGCTGGACTGGCGCGCACCAGGCGCGGCGGCGATCGTGACGGGGCGAGCCGGAATCCGTGGCGAGAACGCCACGATTGCCGGTTCGATCGCGAGCCCGGCTGAGTTGTTGCGCGGCCGGCAATCCCCCTTGAGCGTCAAGATCGACGCCCCCTCGTTCTCGCTGGCCGACGAGGGAGGTCTCGCAAGCATGCCGAGGTGGCAATTCACCGGCCACATTCACGCCGCCGCGCCGTCGCTGCGACGGCTTCTGGAACAAGCTGGATATTCTGTCCCGTTGCCTGGGCCCTTCGATGATTTTGCCGCAAATTGCGAGGCCGCCATCACGGCGTCGAGCACGGTCCTTTCAGGCCTGCATTTGCAGTTCGATGGGAACGAGTTCGAAGGAACCGCGGCATTTCGTGCGAGCGACGGGGCTCCAGTCATTTCCGGGACACTTACGACAAACCGGCTGTCGCTCCGCCCAATTCTTGCAAGCCTTTCACCCGCCACTGGCCGCGACGGCCAATGGAATCGCGACCCATTCGATTTAAAGGAATATGGGTCGGCCGGGCTTGATTTCCGCATATCGGCGTCGCGCCTGCTTTTTTCGCGTTTTGAGTTAGAGGACGCCGCCTTCTCGCTGTTGCGCGACGGCAACCGGGCGGAATTGATGCTTGCCGGGGCCAGGGCGTATCAAGGCACAATCAAGGGCCGCGCAACATTCGATGTGCGCGGCGACGGCGTTGGCATGCACGCCAGTGCCGCCATTTCCGGCGCCGACCTCGCCGCCTTGTCGGTCGATGCCTTCGGATGGCCGGAATTTTTCGGGGCCCTGACCGGCATGGCTAATCTCGAAAGCGCCGGGGCTAGCATAAGCGAGCTTATGCGCAATCTCGATGGGGCGGCGCAAATAAGCGTCGTTCAAGGCCAACTCGGAGGGATCGATCTCGATTCCGTCTTGCACCGGATCGACAAAAGCCCGCTTGCGCTCCTTGCCGGTATTCATCGCGGCCGGACCGCTTTCGAGCGTGCCGCGTTCGGTTTGCGCTTTGTGAAGGGCGTAGCCGGCATCGAGCGAGGCGAGCTCGAAAACGCGAGCCTCAGACTTGGGTTTGGCGGCACCGTGAATTTCGGCGAACGCGGGCTCGATCTGCATGCCGTCGCCATGCCCGCCATCGGCGGGGCCAAGCCTTCGAAGGAAATCCCAAAATTTCGATTCGATATCGCCGGCTCCTGGGACGATCTGGCGTTTACCCCGGATGTCCGCGAGCTGATCCGCCGGTCTGGCGCGGCGGCGCCGCTGTTTCCGCAACCGCCCGGCGTGGCCAAGCCCCTTTCTCCCGGAAGCGAAGGCCGGGAGTAGCCTTATTTTCCCTGTAACTCGCCAACGCACAAAGAGGCAACCGCGCGACGCGTTCGGTTGGCACGTATGCAAGCGGAAACCCCAGGAGATAAGGTTTTTGATCGCAACCCGTTCGACAATTAGCAGCACGTCGCGGACCGCGTTGGGTGCCAGTTGGAATTGCTTAAGATAGCTTATCGGCGTTTCCCGGCGGATCCGGCCGAGCGTCAAAAGAGCGGCCGCTGCGCGCCGAAGATCCGGCCGGCGGAACGCAATGTTTGGCGAACAAAGCGATGTCTCAAAAACTGGTTTGCATAAGCAAGCAATAATGGCGCTCACATTCGTTTGACGGCCTCCATGCCAATAGCAATGCCGCTGGAGAGCGGTCTGAAAAAGGCATCCTCTCGAGGCCAGCCTCAAATTCAAGTTGCCGAAGCGGAGCCCGCAAACGATTGCGGCGCCGGACTGACCGCCGCCGCGGCGCCATTATTAATTTGCAGGACCGCGAGTCCACGCTCGTTGGTTCCATCGGAGCGGAAGCGAAACACGCCATCGGCGCCGTTGAAGCCCGACGGGTTGGTGAGGACGTTTGGCGAATAACGCCGCGAGCCCTGGGTATGAGCGAGCGCGGCGGCAAGGGACACGGCATCGTAGGCAAGTGTCGCGATGCGGGTTGGATCGGACTGATATTTGGCACGGTAGCGCGCCGCGAAGGCATTGAACCCGCCATTTTCTGGAGCCGCGAACCATGCACCTTGCAACCCGGCTAGTTTTAGGACGCGCGCGTCGTTCCAAAGACCGGTACCGAGGATCTGCACTTGTTTCCCGTTGATTCCGGCCGCGGCCAGCGCCTGCGACATCGCTTGCATGGCATCGGCCTGTTCAGGAATGAAAAGCGAATCGATTTGATCGTGAAGCGCGGCGATTTTTTGCGCGGCCTCGGTCATCGTTCGCGGCTGGTAATGTTCGATCGTCATGACTCTTATGTTGCCGCGCGCGGCGGCCTGCTGCAATTCACTTTCCGCCACGCGTCCGTAGTCATTTTCCGGTATGAGGGCGGCGATCGACTTTTTGCCCTTGGACGCGGCGAAATCGACAACCCGGTCAACGTAACTCTCGATCAAGAAGGAAAGCAAAAATTGCTCCGGGCCGGCGGTCGACGTATCGGTCGAAAATGCGATGACCGGTCTTCCGGCGGCGCGCGCCACCGGGCCCACTTCGCGCACACTTGAAGCAAACAGCGGGCCGATGATAAGTTCGGCGCCTTGCGACAATGCCTCCTGCGCCGCCGCGCGCGCACTCTCGGGGGTCGAGCGGTCGTCCTTGACAAGCAAGGTAATATCGTTGTTGCCGGCCTCCGCCCAGGCCAATTCGGCGGCATTGCGCAGCGAGGTGCCGACGACGCTTGGCCCAGACGGCTGAGTCATCGGGAGGATGAGCGCGACGCGCGCCGGTCCGGAGCCAATTTGCTCGTTCTTATTGGGCGGCGGCACGGTCTGCGCCTGCGGCGCTGGCGCGCCAGGCCCGCCTCGCCCGAGCGTCCCGTTCAACGAGCCGCAGGCTGCCAGCGACAAGCAAAGTCCAATTGTCCATATTGCCGGAACGGCACCGGCGCGACTCTTGGGGAAAGGCCATAAGGCCCTAAACCCGCCTTTCTTGCGTGAGAGATAGATCATTCGCGCGACTCTCCAATTCGCGTATTATTATAAACTGCTTTGGCCGGGAGTCGACACGCGGACGATTTGGATAGCATGGACCACTCCATTCTTCATCAGTCATAAAATCAGGCCGGCGGCAATAGAAACAACACTTGTCATCGCGCCCGTTTGCAAAAATAGCGGCATCCCGTGATAAATAGAGCGGGTGAACGATTTGTAGTACAACCAATTTCCCGAGACAGCCGGGCGTTCCCCGGCGGGCTGGACTCCATGAACGCAGGTAATACGGGCGGATTCGATCGAGGGGCCTTGCAAGGCGCGGCTCCCCAGCGCGGCAAGTCCGCGCGCGCAAAATCCTCCGAGGGGGAGAAGCCCGGCGGATTTACCGCCTTCGGCCTTCGGGCCGAGGCGGAACCGATCCGGCCTGGCTTGCACGTGGTCGCCACGCCAATTGGCAATCTTGGCGATATCTCATTCCGGGCGCTGGCAACGCTCGCCGCCGCCGACGCGATCGTCGCCGAGGACACGCGGGTCACCAAGACCTTGCTCGCCCATTATGGCATAGCGGCGCCGCTGGTCGCCTATCACGAGCATAACGCCGCGGTCATGCGGCCGCACCTTCTCGCCCGGCTGGCCGGTGGGGCGGCGCTGGCTCTGGTCTCGGATGCGGGCACGCCATTGATTTCCGATCCTGGATATAGACTCGTCGCGGATGCGCTTGCGGAAAATATCGAGGTGGTTTCGGTTCCGGGCGCCTCGGCCGTGCTCGCCGCCTTGGTGGTTGCCGGACTGCCGACCGATCGATTCTTTTTTGAAGGATTTTTGCCGCCGAAAAGCGCCGCGAGGCGTGGCCGCATCGCCGAGCTTTCGGCAATCCCAGGAACACTCGTGTTTTTCGAGTCTCCGCGCCGGGTCGCGGCGACATTGACTGATTTGGCTGCCGTTCTTGGACCACGCGAGGCGGCGATTGCCCGCGAGCTCACAAAATATTTCGAGACCGTTCGCCGCGGAGTTTTGCCCGATCTGGCGTCCATGGTTGCCGCCGAGTCGCCCAAAGGCGAGATCGTCGTCCTAGTCGGGCCACCGGGTTTCGAGCCGCCGGCCCAGCCAGACCTCGATGCCAGGCTCGGGAAGGCGTTGGAAGCCCATTCGATCAAGGACGCCGCAGCCGTGGTTTCGGCCGAGACGGGTCTGCCGCGCCGCAAAGTCTATGCCCGGGCGATCGAGCTTTCGGCGCGCCAGCGATGAAGGCGCGAGACCCGCTCGATCGCAAAAAGGCGCATGGTCTTGGCATTTTCGCCGAACGGGCCGCTGTCCTGATCTTGCGCCCCAAGGGCTATCGGATCCTGGCTTGCCGTTACCGCGTTCAAGGCGGAGAGATCGATATCGTGGCCCAGCGCGGCGATACTGTCGCGTTTGTCGAAGTGAAGATTAGGCCAACTCTCGACGAGGCCAGGACCGCGATCGACATTGGGAAACGCCGGCGTATCTCCCGCGCGGCGAAAACCTGGCTCGCTTCGAACCCTTGGGCGGCGCCGTTGACGTGGCGCGGCGACGCAATATACGTCGCGCCCTGGCGCTGGCCGCGGCACGAGATCGCGGCATTCGAACTGGATCTGGGATAGGCGCGCTCATACGCAATACCCGTCACAGATGCCGGACTGCTAAAGCCCCGCCCCATTTCTCATTGAGATATTCGCAGACGACCCGACGATGACAATGATGTGGCGTCGCCTCGGAGCAGAGCAAGCAGGCGCCGTCGAACAATTCCGGCTTGAAACGTTCTTCGATCTTGCGCTCCGCTATCAGCGCCAGGAAGCGTCCTTCGTAAACGTCCCAGTCGCCTTTCTCTTTCTTGTAGGCCTTAAACATCGCGTCCGTTGGCGCAAGAAGCGTCTGATGGACGTACTCGATGTCGCCGATCTTCTTCAGGAAGTAAGCAAGATCGTCCGCCTTGGCGAACCCGGCGAATTGAGACGTGTTATGGAGTCGCACATCGAAAACTTTTTTTACGCCGCCCTCCCGCAGACGGACGAAGAATTGCTCCGCAGTCGTTTGCGTAAAGCCGATCGTAGAGACGATTACCTTGTCCACCTCCACTACTCCGCGGAGACGAGGCCTTTCGGGTCGAATTTGGGCTCTGCGAAGGCGACCTTTCGCGCACGCTCACGATAGGCAGCTGCCAGCCTCTCCTCGCGCGGCGCGAACATGTCATCGTTCTCACGGCCCGATATTTTGAGCAGGCGATCTTCGATTTGCGCTTGCTCCATGATGGTGCCGTCAGGCATTATGTGTTTCACAGTGATGCCGTGCTTGGCCAGCGCGCGCCCGACTAGAAGGCAGCGATGACAATCGAGAGGGTCTTGCTCCGAGCACATGAGCGCAACGCGATGTTTTTTTGCCCCCTCAGCGACCCGATCGAGTCCCTTCCGGAATTCCTCTGTCGTGGCCATCTTTTCGTAATCTGCAATACCGTCGCAATAGAACTGCCTCACGGTCGGCCGTCCACCCAGTTCGTTTCCGAGAATGAGTACGAGATTCCTTCCTGGCGCAGCTCGCGCTTCAAATCGTCCCCGTTGAAGTGCGGATAATGCCGCGAATAAGGCGCGGTCCGCACGTCAGCGACGGCGGTCACCTGTGCGTTTCGTAGCAGCTCAAGAAAATGTTCGTACGAGTGGCCAGAGTGCCCAATCGTAAGAACGGTTCGAAGTTCTGACCGTGCCATAACATTTTCACCATTGGACGCCGTTCATTCCTCTTCCACTTCTCGTCGAATTCCTCCTCATCTTCCTCGGGCGTAGAGGTGAGGCCGCCCATGCGTTCGTTGGCGTTGATTTCTCGCAAAAACCATACTATGGCCCGGTTAAGTCTCGCTGGGATATACCGTGTGCGCAAGCTCATACGGTAGCGGCTGGAAATTTGCCTGAACTATGTGGTATTGCCACGATAGGAATTCCATTTACCGCAGGAATACAGTATCTTAGCCAAATCCCCTTCATCCGGACAAACTATATGAAACCCGGCACCGGCTAATGGGCACGTTTCGCGAAGGCTCCGTCGTCGAGGCACGCGCACCGGCCGCGCCGGATGCCGCCAAGAATGCGATCGCGGCCGATCTTATCGCGGTGCTGGCCGCCGTGACTTCCGGCGATCCACGCGTCTTGACCATCCAGGATCGATCCGCCCTTCCATCCGGTCCGTTCGAACTCGCCCATCGTTCGCTGCAGGCTGGGCTGCGCGCCTGGGTCGAGCGGCAAACCGGGCTGCCGCCCGGCTATGTCGAGCAACTTTATACTTTCGCCGACCGGGATCGCGGCGGCGCCGGGCAGCACGTCATCTCGATCAGTTATCTCGGCCTTACGCGCGAGCAGCCCGCCTCGGGCGAGCACGAGGCGGGCTGGTGCAGCTGGTATTATTACTTCCCGTGGGAAGACCATCGCGCCGGCGCCCCCGCGATGATTGATAGCGTGCTTTTGCCTAAGCTTGAGGCCTGGGCCAGCGCGCCGCAACATCCGGGCCTGCGGCCAGGCCGCCGCCAACGCGTCGCGATCACCTTCGGCCGCGGCGGCCGCGCTTGGAACGAGGAGCTTGTCCTGCAGCGCTACGAACTTCTCTACGAGGCGGGCCTCATCCCGGAAGCGGTGCGCGGAAGGCCGCCGGAGTTATTGCGCCAGACCACGGCGCAGGGCGCGCCGCCGGGCATGGGAAGGGCCATGATTCTCGATCACCGCCGCATTCTTGCCACCGGCATAGCAAGGCTTCGGGCTAAAATTAAATACCGTCCGGTGGTGTTCGAATTGATGCCGGATGCGTTTACGCTCTTGCAATTGCAGCGATGCGTCGAGGCGCTTGCGGGCAGACTCGTGCATAAGCAGAATTTTCGCCGCCTGATCGAACAGCAGGAACTCGTCGAGGACACCGGGGAAACCACGCCAAATACCGGCGGGCGTCCGGCGAAGCTTTTCCGGTTCCGTCGCGAGATTTTGACGCAACGCGCCATTGCCGGAACCAAATTGCCCGTCACAAGGGCTTGACAAATCTTATACTCAATACCAGCATATATTCCGTAATGCTCTCTTGGAGTATAAGGCGATGGCGTTGCTGGGATCGGAAACCGCCCGTTCGAAAAATCCTTTTGGGGAGAATCTCTACGCGAAGGTGCGCCACGCGATCCCCGCGATCGAGTGGCCGGTCCATGCGCAGGACATTGACGCCATCATGACATTGAAGCGGACCAAAAACGCGGTGGTGCTTGCGCACAATTATCAAACGCCCGAGATTTTTCACTGCGTTGCCGATTTTGTCGGGGACAGTCTCGCTCTCGCGCGGGAAGCGATGACGGCCAATGCCGACGTCATTGTTTTGGCCGGCGTTCATTTCATGGCCGAGACCGCGAAATTGTTGAACCCGGAAAAAACCGTTCTGATCCCGGACCTCGGCGCCGGCTGTTCGCTTGCCGAGTCGATCCGGCCCGAGGATGTGCGCATGTTGCGGCAAACCTATCCAGGCGTTCCCATCGTCACCTATGTGAACACCTCGGCCGCCGTAAAGGCCTTGTCGGACATTTGCTGCACGTCTGGCAACGCAAGGGCCGTCATCGAATCACTCGGCGCCGAACGTGTCATCATGCTGCCAGACGAATTTTTGGCCCGCAATGTCGCGGCCGAGACAAATGTGAAAGTCATAGCCTGGTCGGGCCATTGTGAGGTGCATGAGCGTTTCAACGCCGAGGAAGTGCGGCAATTGCGCGAGGATTATCCCGGCGTGATTATATTGGCGCATCCGGAATGCCCGCCGGAGGTAGTCGCGGAAGCCGATTTTTCCGGCTCGACCGCCGCCATGTCGGCCTATGTGAGCAAGAACCGTCCCGCGCGCGTGGTGCTTTTGACCGAATGCTCGATGAGCGACAATGTCGCAATCCAGTATCCCGAGCTTGAATTCATCCGGCCTTGCAATCTCTGTCCGCACATGAAGCGGATCACGCTCCGCAACATCAGACGTGCGCTGGAGACGATGCAACACGAGGTGCAAATCCGTCCCGAGATCGCTGTTCCCGCGCGCCGGGCCGTTGAGCGCATGCTGGCGGTGCATTGATGGATGTGATCGACACGTCTGGGGCATGCGTCATCATTGGCGGCGGGCTCGCTGGCCTGACCGCCGCGCTTTCCCTGGCGCCCCGGCCGGTGCTCGTCCTCAGCAAGGCTCCGATCGGATTTGAGTCATCGAGCGTCCTCGCCCAAGGCGGGATTGCCGCGAGCCTTGGGCCGGACGACGATTATTCGCTGCATCTCGCCGATACGCTCAAAGCCGGCGATGGGCTCTGCGATGAGCCCGTTGCCCGCGCGATCCTCAAAGCGGCGCCGGCCGCGATCGGCGAATTGATCGGGCGCGGCGTGCGTTTCGATCGCAACGGCGAGGGCCAACTTGCACTTGGCCTCGAAGCCGCGCATTCGCGCAAGCGGATCGTTCATGCCGGCGGCGATTGCAGCGGACGCGAAATCATGCGGCCCTTGATCCGGCTTGCGCGCGAAACGCCCTCCATCACCCTGATCGAGGGTTTTATGGCGCGCCGGCTGCTCGTCGAAGATAACACCGTTACCGGCGTTGTCGCCGAAGGCCCCCGCGGACAGGCGGTATTCACCGCGGAGTGCGCCGTCATCGCGACCGGCGGCATCGGCGGCCTGTTCCAGCATGGCACCAATCCGGCTGGATCGTGGGGTGAGGGGCTGGCGCTGGCGGCGAAGGCGGGCGCGGTCACGGCCGACCTCGAATTCATCCAGTTTCATCCGACCGCGCTAGACAGTGCGTCGTTTCCGCTTAAGCTGATCAGCGAGACCGTGCGCGGCGAAGGCGCCATTCTCATCGACGAGACTGGCCATCGCTTCATGGCTGGCGTGCCCGGCGCCGAGCTTGCGCCGCGCGACGTTGTCGCTCGCGCCGTTTGGCGGCACATGGCGGCGGGACACCGGGTTTTTCTCGACGCGCGGGATGTGCCGGGCCTCGATTTTGCCCGCCGCTTTCCGGCGATCACCGGCTTTTGCCGCGCGGCAGGGATCGATCCGGTCACGGAGCCGATTCCAATCCGCCCGGCCGCGCATTATCACATGGGCGGAATCGCCGTCGACCTTGCAGGACGTACATCGGCCGAGGGTCTGTGGGCCTGCGGCGAGGCCGCGTGCACGGGCCTCCATGGCGCCAATAGGCTTGCCAGCAATTCCCTGCTCGAAGCGGCCGTTTGCGGCCGTCTTGTCGCCGAGAGCATAGCCGGCACCACGCCGCGCCGCCTGCGTAAAATATGTGCCGGGCCAAGGGCGGTTGCCGCTAGCGATCCTCGCCCGGCGCGCAAAATTATCTCGCGCGCGGCGGGCGTTCTGCGCGACGGCGAGGGTTTGGCGGCGGCGGCGGCCGAGCTGCTGCCGCTGGCGGCGGAGCGCGGGGAGGCGAGCGATCCCGCCTGTGTCGCCCTAATTATCGTGATCGCGGCCTTGCGCCGCCGGGAAAGCCGGGGCGCCCATGCGCGAACCGATTTTCCTAACCGCGCCACGCATGCGCAAAGAAGTACACTTCGCCTCGATGAAGCAATTGCCGAAGCGCGTGAAATTGTCCCCGAAACCGTCTTCTGAAACGAAAGCCGCGCGATGAAGCTTGTGCCTCTCGCGCGGATCATGGTCGAGCCTTTGGTTCGCGCGGCACTCTTGGAAGATCTCGGCCGCGCGGGCGATCTCACCACGAACGCGATCGTTCCAGCTGGGCTTTCGGCGCGAGCCGCGCTGGTTGCGCGTGAAACTGGCGTCGTCGCCGGGCTAGATTTGGCAAAACTCGCCTTCGAACTCATCGATCCGAATATCGCGATGCAGGTTGAAAGTGACGACGGCGCGACGGTCATGGCGGGCGGCGTCATCGCCAGGGTGAGCGGACCGGCGCGCGGGATTCTAATGGCCGAGCGAACCGCCCTCAATTTTCTTGGGCATTTGAGTGGAATAGCGACCGCAACGGCTTTATTCGTCGCGGCGGTGCGCGGCACCAAGTCCAAGATCGTTTGCACGCGCAAGACAACGCCGGGTTTCCGCGCGCTCGAAAAATACGCGGTGCGCGCGGGCGGCGGCTCCAATCACCGCTTTGGTCTCGACGACGCCATCCTTATCAAGGACAATCATGTCGCCATCGCCGGGGGGGTCGCGCAGGCGTTGCGGCGCGTCCGCGCGCAAGCCGGCCATCTCGTCAAAATCGAAGTCGAAATCGATAATTTGGACCAGCTCAAGGAGGCGCTCGGCGAAGGCGCCGATGCCGTGCTTCTCGACAATATGAGCGTGGAAACGCTCGCCAAGGCGGTCGCGATCGTCGATGGCCGCGCGACGACCGAAGCCTCGGGGCGGGTCACACCAGAGTCGGCGCCGGCTCTCGCCGCCACCGGCGTCGATTTGATTTCTGTCGGCTGGCTCACGCACAGCGCCCCCGCCCTCGACATCGGGCTCGATTTTGAAAATTAGCCAGTCGATCGATGGACAGGCGATCGGCGACGAAGTTCCCGGCGCGCATACGAAGCGTCTGCGCGAAATCTACATCGCACTCGCGCGCGGGCCGGCGTGTGGGCGCCGGACGACGGCGCCACTAGCCGCGCGGGCGCCGATGGCCTAACATCCGCCCCGGCACGCCCGCCGCGGACGATTTCGGATTTGGCGCGAGATCCCCATCGAGGAACGGATGATGAGACTTCTCATGATCGCGGTGTTGGCCTTCACCTCCGCCGCCTGGGCCGCGTCGCCCGAACAAGACTATTTTGCTGCCCGCGACCAATATGTCAAAAAGCTGGAGCGCTTCGCAAGGCGCAACCCCAGCGAAACGGCCTTGGACAAGGCGCGAGAGCGGGCGCTCGCCGACCTCGAAAAGCGCCTGCGCCGGATCGTCGGCAGCGTCGTGTTCAAAGGCCTGGCCAAAGGAGAGTTCGTGGCCAAGGGAGAGATCGACAGGGGAGCGATCAACATGGGAGGCCTCGGGGCGCACCGCGATTACCTCGATCTCGAAGGGCTCGGGCTCAAAGGCCGGCTCGATGGGCTTGTCTTCGTAGGCGACCGCGGTTTTGGGCAAATCGTCGTGACGACCGATTCGCTCTTCCACAGCTGGCTGCGAGACCCCGACAGATGGTGGAAGGATAAACAAAAAACGCCTCCGGACGCGGACAGCGCTTTGCTGGATGAAGGATTTTACACGGACGCCATACCGTCCGAATCATCTAACCATCACTACTATGATTCGTGGGCGAAATACGCAGAAATTCCCATCGGCAAGCCCGCTGGCGCCTCCTTCGCAAGCGCCCAATTGGGCCAATGGGGGACCGCCTCCTCGCCAAGGTGGGAGGTTATCGTCGCCCTGCGCCAGGACGGCAAGATTTTCCTAGCGAACGGTCTCGCCGAGTCCAATATTGGAAATATCCCCGCTTGCGACAAGGTTTTGAAGGACTCGAAGGACAGGGCGGAGACTGCTGTCGACGTGGCCCGAGGCGCGACCCGAGACCCCAATAAGAGCGCCGCCGAGGTAGACGCCAAGGTCCATGATTTCCTGGAGGAACGCCAGCGCGTTCTGGAACGAGGGCAGGCCGATTTTCACGCCTGCTTCAACGAACGCGCGCCGCGCGAGGCGTTCTTCGCGGACTTAAAGCGCGAGGCGCAAGCGCTCGCCGATCGCATCTCGAAGCGTTGAGCAGACCGCGCGCTGGCAGGTGGCGGAAATCGCCCTTGCAATCGCCCTTGCCGCACGCGGCGCGTTCAGCCGCCGGTTCGCGGGTTTTGCGGGTCCCCAGTCGGGTAACCGCGTTCGTCCGTTCCGCCGTGGAAAGTGCCGGGAGCCTCCATCCAAAAAATGGAGCGGCCTTCGCGGAGGCGATCGGCAGAGCTGTCCGGCGTGCCGGGCAGGACGTAGCGAGTGGCCGGTGGACTGGGCGTCGTCAGCGTGTTGGCGGAAGCCGTTGCCGCCACGCCGCAAACGAGCGCGGGTCCCAAGATGGCTACTGTGAGAGTTTTCAACATGGCCAAGTTCCCCAAAATTGGCTGTCGCCTCCTTTTTTCGAGGCTTTTGTAACAACGAATTAGACCGGCGAAAAGAAAGGATTGTCCCGCGAAAAGGATCGCCGGGGAGTTCACTTTTTTGTGATATCCTTATAAAACAATAACTTGTGGATGTTAACCTAGCGAACGCCGGAACAAAAGATGGTCGAGTGAGAAAACTCCCGGCCCGCGCGCGATAACGACGAGAAAGCAGGTCGCCCAGACGCCATGTTCCGGCCAGGCGTCGGGATAGACGAAAATCTCAATGACCGCGGTCATGCCGAGAAGGGCGAGCGCGGACAGGCGGCTGGCGAGCCCTATGACCAGCAGCGCCGGAAAAAAATGCTCGCTGAAGGCGGCGATGTTCGCGGCCAGCGCGGGATCGATCCATGGAAGCTTATATTCATCGCGAAACAACGCAATCGCGGTGTCTGTCACGTGAAAGCCTTCAACCTTGGTCTGACCCGACCGCCAAAACACGGCGGCCGGAAAAATCCGCGCCGCGAGCGAAATCAGGGAGTTTGGAATTTTGTCCAAGAGCGATCGGATCATCGTAAGGGAGCCTCTTTCGACTGATCGGACATTTCAATTGCGAGCCCCGAGAACAACGCCGCGAGATTGGCGGCAAGATCGAAGCGCGGGTTGCAGGCGAACGCCGCCGCGGCCGCCCCTCCGAGCGGATTTCCAGCGGCGAGGTTTTGCAAGAAAGTCTTGCCGCCCTCCGGCAGACGGCGAACCTCGACATCGAACAGGGCACGCGAAATGAGCGCATCCTCGCCACGCCGGACGGTTATGGGCATGAGCTCGATTTCGCCGGAGTTCATCGCCCAGATTGTCACGACAGGATAGTCCGACGCGACGATTTCAACCGAGGGGTGCAATATGAATCGCGTGTCCGCCAAGGCGCCGGGGGAACTGCCGGAGAGCGCGGCGGGCGTCAAAGGCGTTGCGTCGGCGGCGTGATACGCGCGTGTTCGCGCGGCTTCGACGCGGGCGACGTCAGCGAGATATGGAACGTCCCGCGCCGGCTCAAAAGCCGCCAGGAAAGCGGGAAACTCGTCGCCATAAAGCATCATCAGGGGCGAGCGCGGCGGGTGCGCGGCGGCAAACAATTTCGCGGCGCCCTTGAAAAAATCCGCGCCGACGATTTTGCGCGTCGCCG
>JBQTKC010000159.1:0-4373 GCA_052386575.1 Beijerinckiaceae bacterium | reverse complement strand
GTCAAGTCATACTTCCACGCAAAACACGTGCGCTACGCCGCGTGAAGTGTCACCTATAATGATAGGCTATTAGTAATATCAAGAAAAACCACCCCGGCGGTTTTCCGCCGGGGGATCCGTTTCACGTGCTCCTCGATATGGTGTAACGGACTCTTGAAGCGGTCGCGGCGTAGTCTATTTAGGCGTAGTCTATTCAAATGTCGCATCGCGAGGCAATATCCGACGCGCGCGCATAGCAATTTGGATCAAGAGACACATCCTGAGAACGCACTCTGTATGGAGTACGGTCATGCATAAAACGGTGCCGGTCATGTTGAACCTGCTAGGCCTAGTTGCAACAATGCAAGCAGTGGCGCCCCAGGCGGTAGCCGGCCAAACCGGCAGCGAGACAACAAGTTCGCCTCATCAGTCGAAGGAGACTATAGATCACGCACATGCCAAGCCAATGCCGCTTCCGCGCGCGAACATCAAACCGGCATTGGATGAGCGTAGGGGTCCCGCCCCGCGTGAGCGCCTTGGGCCAGAATGCGATTCGCCAGGCAATCCCGGAAACGGAACAGGCGTCCTTGGTCCCCAACACTGAAAAGATTAAGGCACTGATTCAGCTTCCGGCCTAGCGGCCCATTTCGCCTGTCGAAACGCCGCGTTCCGTGACAGACCGCAACGGACGGCTTCCGGACAAATCCTGGGATTCTCGGTGTAGCTCTTTCACGGCCGCGCTTCGCCAGGCAAATGGCGCATTTTCCGGTACAAGACACTTGCCCGGCGCCAGACGAGCGTGCGCCGCGCCGCCCGCGCTCGCCTCGGAGGAGCTCTTGTCATGAATAATGCCCTTTCTCAAAGCCCGGATGGCGCTTGCCACACATGTCTGGCAATCGTTCTCGCCGCCGGCGAGAGCTCGCGGATGCGCTCGGCGCGGCCCAAGGTGCTGCATGAGCTGGCCGGCCGCTCGATGCTCGCCCATGTTTTGCGTTCGCTCGTCGAAGCCGGCGCCGAGCGGATCGTCGTCGTGGCGGGTGCAAACCACGACGCGATCATGGCGGAAGCCAAGACGATCGTGCCCGATGCCGAACTCGCGATCCAGAAGGAGAGGCTTGGGACCGCCCACGCGGTGCTGGCCGCGCGTGGGGCGATTGGCCGCGGCTATGATGATCTTCTCGTCGTCTTCGCGGATACGCCGCTTGTTCGCCCCGAGACATACGCCGCCATGCGCAGGGCGCTCGCGGGGGGCCAAAATGCGGTCGCCGCTTTGGGATTCGAGGCGGCCGAACCAGCTGGCTATGGCAGGTTCATTCTGGAGAACGGCGCCCTCAAAGCCATTCGCGAGGACCGCGACGCGAGCGAGGCGGAGCGGAAAATCAAACTTTGCAACGCCGGTCTGATGGCGCTCGATGGGCGCCACGCCTTGGCGCTTCTCGAAGCCATCGGCAATGCCAACAGCCAAAACGAATATTACTTGACCGACGCCGTCGCCGTCGCGCGGTCGCAGGACTTTGCGGTTGCCGCCGCGATCACCGCCGAGGACGAGGTAATAGGCGTCAACGACAGGGCACAGCTCGCCGCCGCCGAGGCCGCCTTGCAGGCGCGGCTTCGCGCGAAAGCGATGCGGGAAGGCGCAACCTTGATCGATCCTTCGAGCGTGACCCTAGCATTCGACACGCGGCTTGGCCGCGACGTTGTGGTGGAGCCGCATGTGGTCTTCGGTCCGGGTGTAAGTGTCGGCGAAGGCAGCCGCATCCGCTCGTTTTCCTATTTGGAGGGCGCGACGATCGGGCAGAATGCAACGGTTGGCCCCTTCGCCAGGCTGCGTCCCGACACTAGGCTCGCCGAGGATGCGCATATCGGCAATTTCGTCGAGGTGAAGGCGTCGGATGTCGGCGCCGGCGCCAAGATTAACCACTTGAGCTACATTGGAGACGCGAGCATCGGCGCCAGGACGAATGTCGGGGCGGGAACGGTTACGTGCAATTACGACGGATTTTCCAAATTTCGCACGGAAGTTGGCGCGGAGGCGTTCATCGGCTCGAATAGCGCCTTGGTGGCGCCGGTCAAGATCGGCGATGGCGCCTATGTCGGATCGGGGTCCGCGATCACTCAAGACGTCGCCCAAGATGGGTTGGCGCTGGCCCGTGCACGCCAAATCGAAAAGCCCGGCTGGGCCAGGGCGTTCCGGGAACGGAACCGGAAATGAACGCGGTACTTACTTGGATCAGCCAAGAAAAGCGAACTTTCAATCAAATAGCGAACCGAAAGAAGGGTTCTCGATGTGCGGAATCGTTGCGATGCTACGCCGTGGTCCGGTCGCTGGCTCCATGCTCGAGGCGCTGAAGCGGCTCGAATATCGCGGCTATGATTCCGCTGGGATCGCGACCTTGGAAGCGGGCCGGCTCACCCGCAGGCGGGCGAGCGGCAAGCTCAAAAATCTGGAGCTTCGTCTTGCCGCCGAACCCCTTTCGGGCAGGATCGGCATCGGCCACACCCGCTGGGCGACGCATGGCAGGCCGAGCGAAAACAACGCTCACCCGCATGTCAGCGGCAATGTCGGCGTCGTGCACAATGGCATTATCGAGAATTTCCGGGAGTTGCGGGCCGAATTGCAAGCCAAGGGCCATGAATTTTCGACCGAGACCGATTCCGAGGTCATCGCCCATCTCGTGAGCGAAACCATGCGTGGCGGCTTGGCCCCGGACGAGGCCGTGGCTTCGAGCCTGCCCCGCTTGCGGGGTGCTTTCGCGCTTGCCCTGATCTTCGAGGCCGAGGAGGATCTTTTGATCGGCGCCAGCAGCGGCGCGCCGCTTGCGGTAGGATTTGGCGAAGGCGAGATGTTCATAGGCTCCGACGCGCTTGCCCTCGTCCCTTTCACCGGTACGATCGCCTATCTGGAGGATGGCGACCGCGTCGTCCTGACCCATGCGTCGGCGCGATTTTACGATACCGAAGGCAAGCTGGCCGAGCGGCGAAAGGTCAAGTCGTCGGCTGCCGCGTCGCTGATCGAAAAAGGCAACTATCGCCATTTCATGGCGAAGGAAATCCACGAGCAGCCGGAGGTTACCGCCCGCACGCTTGCGGCCTATCTCGACTTGCCTTCCGGCCGCGCGGCGCTGCCCTTCGCGCCGCCCGTCGATATCGTTGCTCTCCAGCGCCTGACGATCTGCGGCTGCGGCACGGCCTATTTCGCGGGGCTCACCGCCAAATATTGGTTCGAGCGGTTTGCGAGGCTTCCCGTCGATGTCGAAATCGCCTCCGAGTTTCGCTATCGCGACCCGCCGCTCGTGCCAGGAGGGTTGACTATCCTAGTTTCGCAGTCGGGGGAGACGGCCGATACCTTGGCATGTCTTCGTGCCGCCAAGGCGAAGGGACAGACGGTCGTTTCGGTCGTCAACGAAGCGGCCTCGACGATGGCGCGCGCGAGCGACATTGTTGCGCCGACCCTGGCCGGCCCTGAAATCGGCGTCGCGTCGACGAAAGCCTTTACCTGTCAGCTCGCGGTGCTCGCCTGTCTCGCGCTGGCGTTCGGCAGGGCCCGCGACACCATCGGCGAGAAGGAGGAGACGCGGCTCGTTTCCGAGCTCACGGCGATTCCGGGGCTCATTGCACAAGCCCTCAAATGCGACGGCGCCATCGAGATCCTGGCACGGGACATCGCCAAGGCCCGCGACGTGCTTTATCTCGGCCGCGGCACGTCCT
This sequence comes from Beijerinckiaceae bacterium, assembly GCA_052386575.1. Classification (GTDB taxonomy): domain Bacteria; phylum Pseudomonadota; class Alphaproteobacteria; order Rhizobiales; family Beijerinckiaceae; genus Methylocapsa. The sequence continues at coordinate 686 of JBQTKC010000159.1, read as the reverse complement.
ATCCCTTGGCGCTCGAAGGGGCGCTAAAGCTTAAAGAGATTTCCTATATTCACGCCGAAGGCCATGCGGCGGGCGAGCTGAAACATGGGCCGATCGCCCTCGTCGATGAGGACATGCCGGTGATCGTCATCGCGCCGAACGACTCGGTGCTCGAAAAAACGCTCTCGAACATGCAGGAAGCCGCCGCTCGCGGCGGAAAAGTGATCCTGATTGGCGATGCCCGTGCCGCCCGCGATTTTGGCTCCGAGGCCGCCGCCGCCATCGTCATGGGGGACGTCGCGCCGGAGTTTTCGGCGATGGTCTATGCGGTGCCGGTCCAATTGATCGCCTACCATACCGCCGTCGTCATGGGAAAAGACGCCGACCAGCCGCGCAACCTCGCAAAAAGCGTCACGGTGGAATAGGCCGCGCCGCGCTTGCCAAAGACAAGCGCCGCGCAACCGCGGTCGCGATCGAATCGAAAGGTCACCCGACAAGCCGCGCCGTCACCATGCAATAAAGCATCGGCAGCGACAGGACAAAATTGGCGCGCGAAGTCAGCATCGCGAGCCGCGCGGCCTGCGTCTTGGCGTCGTCGTCGGCGGCAACGAGGCCAAGCACTTTCTTCTGGTTCGGCCAGATGACGAACCAAACATTGAAGGCCATGATGAGGCCGAGGATGCCCCCGGTGATGATGGTGAGGTTGT
>JBQTKC010000158.1:0-5816 GCA_052386575.1 Beijerinckiaceae bacterium | reverse complement strand
TAGCGTTTGCCCAAACCGGCGCCGGCTCTGATAAAAGTCTTCTTGGACGGTCTCCCTCTCTGTGGCGCTCCGGCGGCCACGCCTTGGCACTATGATGCCGCCGAGAGAGGCCGTCCACACCATCATGAAGGGGAGGGGATCCGAGGCACTCCGCCCGCCCCGCAACAAGGATGCTCCATGCCGCAAACAAAATTTTGGGCCGAAATGACCTGGACCGATTTTCAGGCCGCCGACATGGCGCGCGCCATCGCGGTCTTGCCTCTCGGCGCGACCGAGCAGCATGGCCCGCATCTGCCGCTTGGCACCGATACATTCATCATGGAAGGCACTATTGCGAAAGTCATCGAGCGCCTGCCGGACGAACTCGCCGTTTTGTTCCTGCCCGTGCAAAATTGCGGGCTTTCGATTGAGCATACGGATTTTCCGGGCACCCTCAGTCTTCCAGCCGAAACTCTCATCACCGCCTGGACAAAACTTTGCGAATGCGTGCACCGCACAGGCTGCCGCAAGCTCGTTCTTTTGAACTCGCATGGCGGCAATAGCGCGGTCCTCGACATCATCGCGCATGATCTCCGCGCGAGGCTCAGGATGCTCGTCGTCAAGGCCTCCTGGCATCGCTTTGGCGCGCCGGACGCAATCTTTTGCGCGCAGGAGCAAGCGCATGGGATTCATGCCGGAGAAATCGAGACCTCGCTAATACTGAATTTTAGGCCGGACCTCGTGCGCACGGAAGAAGCGGCGGACTTCGCGTCCAAGAGCGTCGCAATGGAACGCGAGTTCAACTGGCTTCGCGCCGGCCGTCCAACTGGCTTTGGCTGGATGAGCCAGGATCTTTCCGCCTCCGGCGCCATGGGAAACGCGGCGGCCGCACATGCGCGCAAAGGCAAGGCCTGCGCCGGCTATGGCGCTACGGCCTTCATCGAGCTGTTGCATGACATCGATCGCTTCGATCTTGCAAAATTGAAGGCGGGGCCGCTGTCCTAAACTTGGCTAATCCTTAACCCAATCGCGGCGCGTCGAAATGTAGAGATGTATTTGCTTGCGTTGTTGTTGCGGCCGGCGGATCAAAACTCATTTGGACAGGGCCAAAACTCATTCTGACCAAATAAATCACGCCTCCAATTAACATAGCTATAGCAAGACAAGCAAGGACAACTAAAATCTTGTTGATGGTCTTTTGAGGAACATTCGACATTTACATCTGCCTTTTCGTTAGAGACGAATCTCCTAGTAACATGATACTCATGATAATTATAATCACGTTGCCGTGATATATGGGAACCAAAAGCAGAATACAGGCCAAAATAGCCAACTTGACTACAATTGAGCGGCTCATTATCCTATTCTCTCATTACAAAAATTATCGAGTGTCTTGATCAAGTAAAAAGAAGCCCAGCATTTCACTGCGGGGTTTGTTATTTTGGGCAGGCCTTTCGCAGCTTCCTTCTTCCTAAAGAATAAGGTTGGCTCCGACAAGCGGCCGTCAGCTGTCTGCTGATGTTTAGGATATGGTTTCGAGCGTCAGTCCGGCGCACAGCGAACAAGAGAACAGCATCCGGAGCGGCCACTATGCCCGAAAGATATTTCCACATCAAATGCTCTGCGCCAATCATACCAAAAAATTTCACATGAAACGTTTTGGCACGGTTGCGCATGACACCGGGGCGCTTACTCGGCCCGCCATGGAAAGGTCCAGGTCTCGGTGAGCGCCCGCGTGCCAGTCCGCAAAAAGGCGCGCAAATCCGCCGATTGGCCGGGATCAAGCTGCACGTCGATGACCGCCCGAAACCCCTTGGTGTGCGTGTTCGGAACGATGAAGGAGCGCACGATTTTGCCCTGGCTCGCCGAGGGGACGACCTCGACCAATTGCGGATCTCCGGCGTAATAGGCGAGGTCGCCGCCGGTGAAATCGATAATGAAACGGCGCGAACCAGGGATCGGCGGTTCGGCCGAGCCGAGCGCCCTGGCCATTGTTTGATAGGTGTTCAGCGTTCGCCCGTTGGGCGAGAGCTGAATCAAATCGAGACCGGCGACGATGCGGTAGGCATAGCTGAAAGATTTTCCCGGCTCCGGCGCGTTCGCGGGCACGAACGAGGCGACGATATTGTCGTTGGCCTCGTGTCCGGTCGGAAGTTCGACGAGCTCGACCCTTCCTTCGCCCCAGCTCTCCCGCGGTTCGACAAAATAGCTCGGCCGCATCTCATAGGCGAGATCGAGGTCCTGATAATGGCCGAAATCACGGTCCCGCTGCAACAAGCCAAATCCCCGGAGATTGCGGTCGAGAAAGGTGGAGACCGCGGGTTTTGCCGGATTGCGCAAAGGGCGCCAAATCCATTCGCCTGTTCCCGAATGGATCAGTAGCCCATCCGAATCATGCAGCTCGGCACGAAAATCATCGTTTAAGCGATGATCGTTCTCGCCGATGAAGAACATCGACGTTAATGGCGCGAGCCCAAGCTTGACATTTGGCTTACGCGGAAAAAGCACGGCCGCGATTTCGATGGCGGTGTCGATTCCAGGGTAGAGATCGAAGCGATAGGCGCCCGTCACCGAAGAGCTGTCGAGCAAAGCGTAGATCGTCGCCTGACCGGAATCGGGCTCCGGCGTTTCGATCCAGAATTCGCGAAAAAAAGGAAATTCCTCTTTGTCCGTGCCGGCCTCGACGGCGAGCGCGCGCGCCGACATTCCGTAGCGTTGGCCGCGGCCGAGAAAGCGAAAATAACTGGCGCCTAGAAAGGCGATCACCTCATCGAAAATTGCCGGGCTGTTCAAGGGGAAATGCAGTCGAAAACCAGCAAAGCCAAGATTGACCGGCAACGGCTTGTCGATCTTGGTGCGGCCGTAATCGAAAAGATTGGCGGCATAAGGGATGGGTGTTGGAATGCCGTCGCGGAGCGTGTTGATGGTCACCGGACGCCGGTAGAGATGTCCGAGGTGGAACAATTGCAACCGGAACTGGCTCCCCGGCGTGGCGAGAAAGGCCTTGTCCGGGCGAAATCTGATATCGCGCCAGGCATCAAAGCCGAGTTTGTTCAGGGCGTCGGGGAGCGCTGGCGAGGCGGTGTCGAATTCCACCGCTGCGAGGTCGCGGGCGCGGCGCACGACATCGTCGAAGTCGAATTTTGGCGGCGGTTGCGGCGGTTTGCCGGGTTGGGCGGGGGCTGTTCGAAAAGTCGATGGCAGTGCGCCCGAGACAACGAAATATTTGACCAGGGTGCGGCGATTAAGGTCGGTCATGGGCGTCCGGACAAGGAGGAGCGGGCGAAGTCAATTCGGCAGGGGCGCGGGTCACGGGGTAGCCACGTTTTTGGCCAGCCGCAAGCGCTAAGCTTCGCTTTTTCGGAACCTCAATAAGAATAAGCGCCCAACAGGCGGGAATGGTGCCCTTGCCGCCCCTGAATTTGCGCGTCGATTGGCCGCACGGTAATGATCGTGTGCCCAACCCGCGCCGCGACCCCGGCGAATGGATCACGATAAACGCCGAACCCGCGCAGGGCCGCGCCACCCAACCGCCGCATAATCGATTTTCCGACTTGGCTTTCAGCTTGCGGGCGAAAATATCTCCGCGCCGCGTACAGCGCGACCGTCTCCGCGATGACCTCGGCACAAATAGGCTCGGCTTCAATGGCGACGCGATTCTCATCCGCCGCGATAGTCAATGTCATGTTCGCGGCCTTGGCGACAAGGCCCGCATAATATGCTTGAATGTCCTGCGGCCCGGCCGGAGGATGATCTGGCGTTCCGGCGAGGAGAAGCGGCAGATGGCCGGCAAGCTTTGCATTCGTGCCCTTGGCCGCGACCGTGATCCGCGCCGTTTCCTCTTTTCCGCTCAGCGTAACCTCGATGATGCCGCCGCGCGGGATTGCCGCGGCGGCGATCAGACACAGATTGAGGATTAGCTTAACTTTGTTCTTTGGCATTCGAAGCGGAGGAACGTTCCATACGAGTTCCGTCCGCTCGCCGCCAAAGAGGCCGCGCGCGATCGTTGCCGCGTCGCAGGTATCGATCATAGCCCCGGCCGAACCGGCGGCTCCGAACGCCAAGCGGCAAAATTGCAGACGCGCCGAGGCCTGTCCGGCGCTTTTCTTGATGAGTTCGAGCGCAAAGCCGCGCATTTCCGCGCCCTGTTCCTCGTCGAGCATCTCGAGGCCATTGATGATGGCGCCAACCGGACCAATCACATCATGGCAGACGCGAGAGCAAAGAAGCGCGGCGAGGTCGAGGGGGTCGAGGGCAACCACCGTCATGATTCCTCCCTATTAGGGCAAAGCCCCTGGAAGCCAGGGAAACTCGGCCCCGCGAGCCACAATTGCGCCGTGCACAATGGCAAACGCTTTTGCCCGAGCAGAAGCCCTTGCGCATGGCCGCGGCAAGCGCGAAACCAGCCACGGCCATCATGCCGAAGTGAACCGCTACCCGCTACGGCCGGCAAGCCTAACAACTCCAATCTGCGAATTATAGGTTAACAAATTGTCGTAACATGCGGGAAGATTGCCAGGGCAGTCTCCTTCCAAATTGGCAAGACTGGATGGCATTTTCGTGAACGGCAAAGAAATCAATATGTCACCACTGATCGACTGCGATGAGCTTGCGGATATTTTTGCCGAAATCGCACTCGAGGCCGCCGTCGCGGTGATGGCCGTCTATGCGGGCGACAGCCGCGCCAGGCGCAAAGCCGATGGAAGCCCCGTCACCGGCGCAGACGACGCGGCGGAAGCCGTGATCCTAAATCGTCTCGCGATGCGGTTGCCTCATCTTCCGGTGCTTGCCGAGGAAGCGGCTGCAAGAGGCGAGACGATTGTCGCGGGACAGGCTTTCATTCTGGTCGATCCGCTCGATGGCACGCGCGAATTTTTGAGCCGTAATGGCGAGTTCACCGTCAATATAGGGCTGATTATCGACGCGGAGCCACGCGCGGGCGTGGTTTACGCCCCGGCGCTGGGGAAACTTTGGATTGGAGGGGCTGCAGCCAGCACTTGCGAAGCCGCGCCGGGCGCGGCGCTGCCGCCGCCCGCGAAACGCCGGGTTATCCATGCGCGGCCAGCGCCGGAACAAGGATTGACGGCGCTGGTGAGCCGCTCCCATGCCGATCCGGCGACCGAGGCTTTTCTTGCAAAGCTCCCCGTCAAGGAACGCCGCCAGGCAGGCTCCTCGCTCAAATTCTGCGTGGTCGCCGAGGGCAATGCCGATGTCTATCCGCGGTGCGGCCAAACCAGGGAATGGGACACGGCGGCAGGGGATGCGGTGTTGCGCGCGGCGGGCGGGGTCGTTGCCGATGCGGATGGACGCCCATTGCGATACGGAAAAACGGAGGCGCAATTTCGCAATGGTTCCTTTGTTGCCTGGGGCGATCGAAAGGCGGCCATTTTTTGAGCATCGTAAAGCGGCAGCGGGAATGTCCGGGCAAGCGGGCACGGGTTCGACCTAAAAAAGCCGCGACAAAACCCTGACAGGCGTCAATTCTTCGTTAACCCAATTCCTGCAAAGCTCGGCGCAATGCCTAGTTCGCGGATGAAACTATGGAGGATCTGACCATGCCAACGCGACGGGAAATGACGTTGACGCTGGCGACTCTCGCCGCCGGCATCCCGGTTCTCCGGGCGAGTTCCGTTTTGGCGGACCCTGGTGCCCCGGACGGACGGCCGGGCGAGTTCTCCTCGAACGAATTGGTCGCCAACGGCCATCGTTTCTTTGGATCGGCCTCGCGCGGACTTGCCGGGGTCGTCGAGGAGGCGACAAAACGCTGGGGCAAGCCCAATGGCTATGTGCTGGGCCAGGAGGCGAGCGGCGCCTTCATCGGCGGGCTGCGCTATGGC
>JBQTKC010000157.1:0-1618 GCA_052386575.1 Beijerinckiaceae bacterium | reverse complement strand
CGAGCGCCAGCATCCCAACTGCTTCCTTATATTTTTCGATGTCTGGCGCCTGCGCCATCTGCTTCGCAAGCACCGTGCAATATTGCCAATAAAAGAAAAATCCGCTCGCGGCGAGCCACGCGGCAGGGCGGACGAAGCTGCGGCCATAATCGGCAAGCGCCCAATAGGTGCCCATGACGATGATCCAGAAAATGTGGACTATGAGACGCCCAATTGTGGCGGCGATCCCGATCCAATGCGCATTGCGCGTCCTGCGCTGGAGCCGCCACTCCAGCCAGGCATGCTTTTTTTGCCTATTGATATCTTCTAGTTTCTTTTTGAGTTCTTCTGGCGCCTTTTCCAGCTCTTCGGCCAATTGATGCCAATAGACGCCGCGCTCGGCCTTGCGTTCCTCGATATAGAGGTCGCGTTCGAGATCGTGGTTTTTTGTCTCTTCGGCGATTTTTCGAAAGGCGCGCAGGCGAAGCGGGACTTCGCTGTTCTTAGTCCAATGAAGGCGGCCGGGGCGGGCAAAGCCAATATAAGCGCTGCTGAAATCGATCCGGGCAAGATTGGTTGCCGCGTCGAAATCGGGCGGGGAATAAAAGAGCGCATTGGTAAAATCGGCGGTCTCTTCAAACGATCGGCCGGTAAAATCGGCACGGCCATCGAAGCGGACGCCTTCGAACGAAACCGCCAGGAATCGGCCGGGGCCGGAGCCCCAATTCGCCCAAGAGTCCTCGTGCCGTTTTTTCAGTGCCAATCGGGCTTGATTGACGTTTTCATCCGCTTCATCCGGATTCGGGTCAAAGTCCTTGCTGCGTTGCGCGACGGTTTTCCCGGTGAAGCAGACGCTGCTGTTTGCGGACGGCATGGCAAAAGCGGCGGACGGCGCGCGGGCGGGCGGGTGCCGTCGCGGGGCGTTCCGCCGTCAGTTGCATTCAGCGGTGTAGCCTCATGCGAGCACGGCTAGCGATGAAAGGAACGCCTGGAGATTTACGGGGAATGGCACGCGCGCGTGCCGCGACCGGCCTTTGAGGCGCTGCCCATGTGGACGATGCGCCGCCGAAAATGACGAGGCGTGGGATATGCACCTCGCCTTCGGAGCTTGAGGAGAATGCAAAATATTTCACGCCCGCCAGAAGTCTTTGCGTAACCTCGTCTATTGAGCCTCTAAAGCTGCCTTGGATCACTTTGCCGGCCATGTCTTGGTCACGCCAGTCGACTAAAATGCCGCGCTCGGTGAAAAGACGATCCAAGATTTCCCCAAGCGTGGCACCATTCGCCTCGACGATGATATCGCCATCGGCGGAATTGTATGGCAGCCCGAAATCGGGCGATTGCGGATCCGCCGCCGCACTCCCACAAGGAGCGGCCACCTGCGCCAGCAGAAACATGACAATTACTAACCACGAGCGCATTATGGTCCTCTTTCTGGCGCGCAATTAAAGCACATCTTGTCGGCTGCCGCCAGATACATGCCCTCATCCTTCAGGGCAGACTCCTAAATTGCTAAGAATTTATTAAGGGTAAGGGATTCGGTTGGGTTTCGAAAGGAGAAACCCATGACGATCGCTTTCTTGGAACATATCAAGGAGGTCCCCGAGCATCGTGTGCCGGGGATGGTCACCTATCCGCT
>JBQTKC010000156.1:0-5871 GCA_052386575.1 Beijerinckiaceae bacterium | reverse complement strand
ATACGCAAGACCTCGGCGGTCACATAAAGGATCGTTTGCATCCGCGGGGGGTCATTTTTCCGCTTCGCCCAAGGTTGTTCGCTGGCGAAATAGCGGTTGGCTTCGCCGGCGACGCGCCATATCTCGGCGAGCATCACGTGCAACGCATGGTCTTGCATCGCGGCGCGCGATTTTGCCGGAAGCGCCGCCGCTTGCGCCAACAGTGCCTGGTCCGCTTCGCTAAGCGGGGCCGGCGCCGGCATCTTGCCCTCGCAATTCGCGGCGATCATCGACAAGGACCTTTGCGCCAGATTGCCGAGATCATTGGCAAGATCGGCATTGATCCTGTTGACTATGGCTTCATGCGAATAGGTTCCGTCCTGGCCAAACGGCACGTCGCGCAGCAGAAAATACCGCAACTGGTCGGCGCCATAATGCCTTGCAAGAATAAGCGGATCGATCACATTGCCGACCGACTTCGACATTTTCTCGCCCCGGATGAAGAGAAATCCATGGACGACGATTTGGCGCGGCAGGGCAAGTTTGGCCGACAGCAGGAACGCCGGCCAATAGACGGCATGAAATCTGGTAATGTCCTTGCCGATCACATGCGCGCTCGCCGGCCAGAATTTTTGGCGGAGCGCGGCCGGGTCCGGGAATCCGGTAGCGGTGAGATAATTCGCCAGGGCATCGACCCACACATACATCACATGGCGCGCATCGCCCGGCACGGGAATACCCCAGTCGAAGGTCGAACGGCTGATCGAAAGATCGGTCAGGCCGCGTTCGACGAAGGCAACGATTTCGTTGCGGTATTTTTCCGGAGTCACGAAATCCGGGCGCTCGCGGTAAAGCGTTAGAAGCCGGTCCTGGTAGGCCGAAAGCCTAAAATAATAGCTCTCTTCCTCGACCCATTCGACCGGCGCCCCGGTCGGGGCAAGACGGGCGCCGCCTTGTCCTTCGATCAGCTCGGACTCGTCGAAAAAAGCTTCGTCGCGCACGGAATACCAGCCGGGATATTTCGAGAGATAAATGTCGCCCGCCGCCGCCATCCTGGTCCAAAGCTCGCGCGCGGCCGCATGGTGGCGGGACTGCGTGGTGCGCACGACATCGGACGTTTCGGCAAAAAGAACGGCGCCCATTGTCTCGAATTGCGCCGCCGTGCGGTCGGCGAGCTGCTGTGGCGTTAGGCCTTCGCGTCCGGCGGTCCGTTGCATCTTCTGGCCATGTTCGTCCATCCCGGTGACGAACAAGACATCGTACCCGTCGAGCCGCTTGAATCTGGCAATCGCATCGGCCGCGATCCGCTCATAGGCGTGCCCGATATGGGGCGCGCCATTGGCGTAGGGTATCGCGGTCGTGATATAGAAAGGCGAGCGGGCACTCATGAACTTGCAATCTTAAAAATTTCGCGCGGAACCTGCCGGCCCCCGCGGCGCCCCGTTCTAAGAAGACGACGCCCGTGCCGCCGCCGCCAAATCGGCAAACAGGGAGAGGACAAACGGCCTCTTGTCCAGATTGAAGGTTTCGATCTCGCGTGCCGCTTCGCTGAGTTTTTCCCATACAAGGGCGTAAGGCGCAAGCCGCGCGCAATTGGCTCCCTCACGCGCGCCCTGCCGCACTCTGGTATCGAGCCAATCGCCGATCGCGGCGAGCATCGTCTCAAAATCCTTGCCGTTGTCGCGCGCCGCGACCCGGCCGGCCAGCGCATGGACCTTGCTCCAATCTATCCGCGGCAGATCGTCCAGCATGCGTCCGAGATTTGTGTCGAACTCGTTTCCGCGATCGTCGAGGAGCCGCAAAACATTATGGACCGAGCCATGCGCGCGGGCGATCGCGGCCGCAAGCTTCGCTTCGTCCACGGCGGACCGCGGCGGTCCGAGCGCCGCCACGAATTGGGCGATGTCCGCCGCCGCCAGGGGTTTCAGCACGATTTTTTGGCAGCGCGAACGCAGCGTGGCGAGCATTTGGCCCGGCCGGTGCGCCACGATCAGAAACAGCGAGCGCGGCGGCGGCTCCTCGATGAGTTTCAAAAGCGCATTCGCGCTGGACGGATTAAGGTCCTCGGCGCAATCGAGGATGCAAATCCGGTAGCCGCCCCGCCCCGCCGCCTGCTGGAACATGTGGATGGCGCGGCGGACATCCTCGACCCGGATTTCGGTAAAGAACCTTTTGTCTTTTTCGCTCCACTCGCGGCGCAAGAGAACGAGGTCGGGGTGCGCCTTCGCGGCGATCTGACGGGAGACCGGATGGCCGGGGGGGACAAAAAGATCCGCCCTTGCCTCGCCCGGTATAGTGGCCGGATCGGGGTTTGCCAGAAGAAAACGCGCGAGGCGCCAAGCGAGCGTGGCTTTCCCTATGCCTTGCGGTCCGCCGATTATGAAGGCGTGCGGCAATTGTCCCGCCAAATAGGACTGTATGATGTGCCTTTCCGGCCCGGCGTGACCGAAGCAATTAAAGCTCAAGCGCGGATGCGGTGTATCTTCGAAACGGTCGGACTCAGGAACGGTTTCCAAGGCATTGGGCGCCATCGTTCTAGCCGCCGCTGGCCTGCTTTGCTTGCGCTGGAGCGAGGAGCCTGTCAAACACAACCTCGAAAATCGCGTGCGCGACGTCCGCCTCGGCACGCGCGGCGTCGATGACCGCGCAGCGAACGGGTTCCGCCGCCGCGATCGCCAGGAAAGCGGCGCGTAGATTCTCGTGAAATTCCAAATCCTCGCGCTCGAAACGGTCGGGTGCCTGTTCCGCGCCGCGCCGCGCCGCCGCGCGGGCAAGGCCTTCGTCCGCCGGCAAGTCGAGGATCAAGGTGAGAGAGGGGCGGACATCGCCCAAGGTGACGCGTTCGAGCGCGCGGAGAAAACCCGGTTCGAGTTGTCCGCGCGTGCCTTGGTAAGCCCTCGTCGAGTCCGCGAACCTGTCGCATACGACGAAAATTCCCGCCGTCAGGGCGGGTTCGATCGTTTTGTCGATATGGTCGATCCTCGCCGCGGCGAAGAGGATCGCTTCGGCCGCCGGGCCAAGGCCCGCCACCCCGCCCGCTAAAAGCACCTTGCGCAAGATTTCCGCGCCCGGCGATCCGCCAGGCTCGCGCGTGCCAATCGCCTCTATTTCCGCCTGCTGGAGGTTGCGCAGGAGGTGGCGAATCTGAGTCGATTTGCCAACGCCTTCGCCGCCTTCGAGCGTGATGAGGGCTCCGCGCCTTCTTGCGGCATGGATTTTCGCCCCCGCCTCGCTCATCGCTTAAGAGCGAATTTATGGAAGAGCCCGGTCGCATATTCGAGCCCGGCGTCCATGGCCCGGCGCGGCAGCGCGCCTTGCTCGACCACTACCGCCGTTTTCAAAGGCAAATCGAGAATAAGCTCCTTTTCCCGAAATATCTTTAGACGCGCAACCTCTCGCCCAGCCTCGACTGGCGCGATCAGCGGACCCGTGTAGACAATGCGCCCCGTGAATTTGCCGGTCGCGGTCCGGGGCACGAGAATCCTCACTTCCTTGGCGGCGACAAGCGGTACGTCAGAGGAGGTCCCGCCATAGACCTTGGCGCTGCCGATTGTCTCGCCAGCCTGAAAAATCGTTTTCGAATCAAAGGATCTAAACCCCCAAAGCAAAATCTTGCGTGCCTCCTCGGCGCGCTCCTTGGCAGTCGGCGCGCCGTAGAGCGCCAGGATCAGGCGCTGACCGTTTTGGACAGCCGAGACGACAATGCCATAGCCGCTTTCATCGATGTTGCCGGTTTTCAACCCGTCCACGCCTAAATCCATGGTTAGGAGTGGATTGCGGTTCGTCTGCTTAATCTTGTTCCAGGTAAATTCCTTTTCGCCGAAATATTTATAACGATCCGGATAGGTCAGGATGACGTGATTGGCGAGAGCCGCCATTTCCCTGGGGCTCACTTTTTGATCCTGATCGCCCCTGCCCCACGCATTGGTAAAGGTTGAATGCTCTAGGCCAAGGTCACGCGCGCGTTTCGTCATGAGCGTGGCAAAAGCGCCTTCCGATCCGGCGATCCCTTCGGCGAGCGCGATCGCCGCGTCGTTTCCTGAAACAATCACAAGGCCGCGGATCAAATCCTCGATTCTGATTTGGCTATTGAGGGCGGCGAACATGCTGGACCCCCGCGACGGGGCGCCGCCATAGCGCCATGCCGATTCGCTGACCACAAATTGATCGTCGAGTTTTAGATGCCCCAACGCGATTTCGTGAAACACCATTTCGGCGGTCATGATTTTTACGGTGGATGCCGGAATGACGAGCTTGTCGGCATCCTTTTCAAACAGAACGCTGCTTGAGGCCGAATCGATCAAGATTACATGGGGCGCGCTGGTTTGAAACGTCTGGGCGAAGGCCGCGGAGATGCCCCCGGCCTGTCCCAGAAAGAGAGCCGCCAGCAAGGTCCTCGTGATCGAATACGGGAACCAGAGGCGAAAAAAGCGAGCAGTCGAACCAATTGTTTGCATTGCGTACCGTGCTGGACAGGACTTCCACAGGAATTCCATAAAAGCAGCCGCGAACCAACCTGGCCGGTGTGGCCGATTGGTCCAGTCATGCCATTGTCCGGAGATCGTCGTACCCCGTGGCGCAGGGACGATCAATGCCCGAGTGGCACGCGACGAGTGCGTACGGTCTGCGGCATTGACAAATTACGGTGATCTATTCGCCCAACCAAGCCGGATTTTCAGGCCGAGGCTGTTGAGGCAGATCTAAAAAGACTGGCGGATTCTCTAAAAAGCTCGCTCAGCGCAGGGCGATCGGCACGCCGGCGCCGGGGATCGTCCCGAGGTCGAAGGGCCGCTCCGGCGGCAGAGGAACCTCGCGGCCCGCGAAATGGGCGAACGGGGCTGGTTCCGCCGCGCTTTCGTCGCCGCCCGCGTACGCGAGGGGCTCCGCCTCGGCGGCGGCGGCGGACGGCGCGTTCGCGGCGACCACGTCACGGTCGCGGCCGGCCCAGCCGGCAAGCGGTGCCGGCCCATCGGTACGCAGGGTCGCAAGCAGCTTCTCGTCATTTGACCCGGCGAGGCTCGCGGCGCCGATATATTCGATCTTGACCCGCGCCGTTCCCCGCTGGCGGAAATCAAGGGCTTCGGCCGTCCTGCGGGAAACGTCCATGACGCGATGGGCGGCAAAAGGCCCGCGGTCGTTGACACGCACGATCATGGAGTAACGGTTGCGCAGATTGGTGACCCGCGCATAGCTTGGCAAGGGCAGCGCTGGATGCGCGGCAGAAATCCCATCCCGATCGTAGACCTCGCCATTGGCAGTGCGGCGGCCATGAAAGGCATCGCCATACCAGGAAGCAAGGCCAGTCGCGGCATAATGTTTCTCGCTCGGATAATAGGTTAGCCCGGCGATCGTATAGGGTTTGCCGAGCATATAGGTCCCGCCGCCCCGCGGCACTGGCTCGCCGTCGGAAACCACGCGGGGGCTCGCGGGACCATAGATTGAGGATGGAAAATACTCTTTCGAATGCGCGTAGGCGAGCCGCTGCGGCTGCTCAGCGCAGCCGGCAAGGCTAAGGACCGCGCAGCCGGCAAGTACCGCCACGATGCACCGGGTTGGGCCGTCGAACTTGCGGGGAAACCGCGAAAAAGCGGCGAACGAACGTGTTGAAACACAGAGAATTCGTTTCGCCCGCATGCGCGTCCCCCTGGCTTGCGGCGCGGACCGCGGCGCGGGCCTCTGCCGATTCTAGAAACGGGCAAGCTGGCAGTCTCGCAGCCTCCGGTTTCCGAAGGCTTAAAGCCATGCCAAAGCCCGGCGAATGTTCGCCGGGCAAATACGACCAAAATACGGCAACGGTCCCGCTAAGAGGCGCCGCAATAAAACCCGAAAATGGTTAATTCGCATTTACCATCAGAGGGTTGGATATTTTTGCAACAGTCCGTGGAAAAACGC